>NZ_JBSWYY010000115.1:0-200 GCF_056161325.1 Alteromonas sp. ABE4_545 | reverse complement strand
CCGCCATCCAGCGAGTATTGCCAGCTTGCGACGTCAGAGGCCAGGGTGACATTGACTGTGGCATCGTTAGTCAGGTTATCAGACGATGAACTGCCTGAGTCGCTCGCCAGAGCCATACTCGGTGCCGCCACCGTCATATCAGTGGTAATGGCTGCGCTATTCGACGTCACCGCAGACTCATTGCCCGCGGTATCGGTTTG
>NZ_JBSWYY010000114.1:0-200 GCF_056161325.1 Alteromonas sp. ABE4_545 | reverse complement strand
TTTTCGCAGACTTACACGTCCTTCATCGCCTCTATTTGCCAAGGCATCCACCGTATACGCTTAGTCACTTAACCATACAACCCAAAGTAGCCTTTTGACTTCTACTTATGGTCGTCAACTCAATGACTGTTGTATGCATGACAAGTACTAATCATTTTGCGTGTATTAAGGACTCTCATCACACGCGACTGCGTGATGCG
>NZ_JBSWYY010000113.1:0-206 GCF_056161325.1 Alteromonas sp. ABE4_545 | reverse complement strand
CTTGGTTGTGAGAGTAAATGATGATGGAAATTGCACAGTGGTCTAATAATACTTTTGGAAAAGCCAATTTAGGCGATCCCCGTCGCACTGCACGTTTGGTAAAGTTGGCGGCATCGTTAGCCAGCTCACCAGGAAAACCTATCGTGAATATCACACAATCTCCCGCAGATATGGAAGGCGCGTATCGCTTTATTCGTAACGAACAC
>NZ_JBSWYY010000112.1:0-206 GCF_056161325.1 Alteromonas sp. ABE4_545 | reverse complement strand
GGTAATGGCTGCGCTATTCGACGTCACAGCAGACTCATTGCCCGCGGTATCGGTTTGCTTCACCTGAATATCGCCAATGGCGTAGGTAGTATCGTTTGCCAGCTCAAAGCTCGTGCCTGAGCCCGTCGTCCAGTTATCACCACCGTCTAGGGAGTATGCCCAGCTCGCTGCATCTGATGCCAAGGTCACGTTAATGGTGGCATCAT
>NZ_JBSWYY010000111.1:0-206 GCF_056161325.1 Alteromonas sp. ABE4_545 | reverse complement strand
CTTGGTTGTGAGAGTAAATGATGATGGAAATTGCACAGTGGTCTAATAATACTTTTGGAAAAGCCAATTTAGGCGATCCCCGTCGCACTGCACGCTTGGTAAAGTTGGCGGTATCGTTAGCCAGCTCACCAGGAAAACCTATCGTGAATATCACACAATCTCCCGCAGATATGGAAGGCGCGTATCGCTTTATTCGTAACGAACAC
>NZ_JBSWYY010000110.1:0-206 GCF_056161325.1 Alteromonas sp. ABE4_545 | reverse complement strand
CTTGGTTGTGAGAGTAAATGATGATGGAAATTGCACAGTGGTCTAATAATACTTTTGGAAAAGCCAATTTAGGCGATCCCCGTCGCACTGCACGCTTGGTAAAGTTGGCGGCATCGTTAGCCAGCTCACCAGGAAAACCTATCGTGAATATCACACAATCTCCCGCAGATATGGAAGGCGCGTATCGCTTTATTCGTAACGAACAC
>NZ_JBSWYY010000109.1:0-212 GCF_056161325.1 Alteromonas sp. ABE4_545 | reverse complement strand
AATACTCGCTGGATGGCGGCAGCAACTGGACCACCGGCACAGGCACCAGCTTTGAGCTGGCAAACGATACTACCTACGCCATTGGCGATATTCAGGTTAAACAAACCGATACCGCGGGCAATGAGTCTGCGGTGACGTCGAATAGCGCAGCCATTACCACTGATATGACGGTGGCGGCACCGAGTATGGCTCTGGCGAGCGACTCAGGCAGT
>NZ_JBSWYY010000108.1:0-222 GCF_056161325.1 Alteromonas sp. ABE4_545 | reverse complement strand
AAGAGCGTCCCCATGATGCCCTGAATGATCTGACACCATGGGAATATTTAACCAAGCATGAAATGGCCGAAATCTCTAATTATGGATGTAACTAATTAAGGGAGGTTTACATTGGGTTCTTGAAGGGCAATAAGCGAGTTATGTACTAGATTAGCGAGGTTTCCGACCAGATTTGAGGTTTTTTTGGCTTATGCTGCCTTGGCTAAGGCCATTTTCTTCATA
>NZ_JBSWYY010000107.1:0-223 GCF_056161325.1 Alteromonas sp. ABE4_545 | reverse complement strand
TTGCTCGATAGGTTGGTGTGTCGGGCCATCTTCACCCTGACCGATTGAGTCGTGGGTGTACACAAAGATGCTTTGCGCTTTCATCAAGGCTGACATACGCACTGCGTTACGGGCGTATTCCATAAACATCAAGAAGGTTGCACCGAACGGGATAAAGCCACCGTGCAGGGCAATACCGTTCATAATCGCACTCATACCAAATTCACGTACGCCGTAGAACACA
>NZ_JBSWYY010000106.1:0-223 GCF_056161325.1 Alteromonas sp. ABE4_545 | reverse complement strand
TACGACCACCATTAGCTATAGCCATAAATCGGTTCGCTCAGACCTTGGACATGTGAATCAGGGAAACCGGTATCGAGGACTACTCGCCCACAGTATTCTGTTGTTCGCACCTGAGAAAAAGGAAGTCATTGGCCTCATAGAACAAACGCGCTGGGCGCGGGACATAAATACACGAGGGAAAAGACATCAACATGCTTCTACCCCGTATGAAGAAAAAGAAGGT
>NZ_JBSWYY010000105.1:0-223 GCF_056161325.1 Alteromonas sp. ABE4_545 | reverse complement strand
ATTTCCAGAATTGTTAAGATAAGACTTAAACAATGATGACTTGACTGACTCCTGAGAGTACTGTTGGTCCTCATTGCGCAAATGTCGAGTAGAGCACTCGAATTTGCACGAAGGTTTATGCTTGGCGACAATAGCGACGTGGCACCACCTGAATCCATTCCGAACTCAGAAGTGAAACACGTTAGCGGCGATGGTAGTGTGGGGTCTCCCCATGTGAGAGTAG
>NZ_JBSWYY010000104.1:0-223 GCF_056161325.1 Alteromonas sp. ABE4_545 | reverse complement strand
GCCTTTTGACTTCTACTTATGGTCGTCAACTCAATGACTGTTGTATGCATGACAAGTACTAATCATTTTGCGTGTATTAAGGACTCTCATCACACGCGACTGCGTGATGCGCCTTCTTAATAACACGTAATCATTGTCAGATAGAGTAGCTTGAAAGAACATCTTTCGATATTCTCAGTTACTCAATTAGATTGATTACTAATATCAGCTTTCCAAATTGTTA
>NZ_JBSWYY010000103.1:0-223 GCF_056161325.1 Alteromonas sp. ABE4_545 | reverse complement strand
GGGGGGGGGGGGGGGGGGGGGGGGGGGGGGGGGGGGGGGGGGGGGGGGGGGGGGGGGGGGGGGGGGGGGGGGGGGGGGGGGGGGGGGGGGGGGGGGGGGGGGGGGGGGGGGTGGGGGGGGGGGGGGGGGGGGGGGGGGGGGGGGGGGGGGGGGGGGGGGGGGGGGGGGGGGGGGGGGGGGGGGGGGGGGGGGGGGGGGGGGGGGGGGGGGGGGGGGGGGGGGG
>NZ_JBSWYY010000102.1:0-223 GCF_056161325.1 Alteromonas sp. ABE4_545 | reverse complement strand
AATCGTCACATCTGTTTCAATGGCATTCGTGTTACTGGTTACTGAAGAGGTATTTCCCGCAGCATCGGTTTGACGTACTTGAATGTCGCCAGCCGCGTAGGCCGTATCACTCGCCAGCTCAAAGCTCGTGCCTGAGCCCGTCGTCCAGTTATCACCACCGTCTAGGGAGTATGCCCAGCTCGCTGCATCTGATGCCAAGGTCACGTTAATGGTGGCATCATTG
>NZ_JBSWYY010000101.1:0-223 GCF_056161325.1 Alteromonas sp. ABE4_545 | reverse complement strand
TAACAATTTGGAAAGCTGATATTAGTAATCAATCTAATTGAGTAACTGAGAATATCGAAAGATGTTCTTTCAAGCTACTCTATCTGACAATGATTACGTGCTATTAAGAAGACGCATCACGCAGTCGCGTGTGATGAGAGTCCTTAATACACGCAAAATGATTAGTACTTGTCATGCATACAACAGTCATTGAGTTGACGACCATAAGTAGAAGTCAAAAGGC
>NZ_JBSWYY010000100.1:0-223 GCF_056161325.1 Alteromonas sp. ABE4_545 | reverse complement strand
CATTCTTCCAATCGAAGACGTATTCTCAATCTCAGGTCGTGGTACAGTAGTAACAGGCCGTGTTGAGCAAGGTATCGTTAAAGTTGGTGAAGAAGTAGAAATCGTAGGTATTAAAGAAACTACTAAGACTACTTGTACTGGTGTTGAGATGTTCCGTAAGCTTCTTGACGAAGGCCGCGCTGGTGAGAACGTTGGTGTTCTTCTACGTGGTACTAAGCGTGAC
>NZ_JBSWYY010000099.1:0-223 GCF_056161325.1 Alteromonas sp. ABE4_545 | reverse complement strand
TAACAATTTGGAAAGCTGATATTAGTAATCAATCTAATTGAGTAACTGAGAATATCGAAAGATGTTCTTTCAAGCTACTCTATCTGACAATGATTACGTGTTATTAAGAAGACGCATCACGCAGTCGCGTGTGATGAGAGTCCTTAATACACGATAAATGATTAGTACTTGTCATGCATACAACAGTCATTGAGTTGACGGCCATAAGTAGAAGTCAAAAGGC
>NZ_JBSWYY010000098.1:0-223 GCF_056161325.1 Alteromonas sp. ABE4_545 | reverse complement strand
GTGAACAGGTTCTATCGCCCAAAGCGTGGAAATTACTGTGGTTGAAAAACGAGAGTAAAACAATACCATCGACTCCCCCAAGCATAAAGTGGGCTTATGAGCACCTTGCCAAGCTTGGCGGGTGGAAAGATACTAAAAGGACAGGCAAGGCGTCAATAAAAGCCCTATGGGAAGGATGGTTCAAACTACAAACCATCCTTGAAGGTTACGATTTGGCCCGTTC
>NZ_JBSWYY010000097.1:0-223 GCF_056161325.1 Alteromonas sp. ABE4_545 | reverse complement strand
AAAGCCGAAGTGCTCTAGCAATACACCACCCGGTGCTGATTCACCGAAGGTTGTCATACCGAGAATGTCACCATTGGTGCCCACGTACTTGTACCAGAAGTCGCTGTGCGCTGCTTCAACTGCCAATTTAGGAATGTCAGCTGGCAAGACTTTCGCTTTGTACTCGGCGTCTTGTGCATCAAACTGCTCAGTACTTGGCATCGACACTACGCGTACGCGACGG
>NZ_JBSWYY010000096.1:0-223 GCF_056161325.1 Alteromonas sp. ABE4_545 | reverse complement strand
ACGGATCGCGAAACGAAGACCTTCGTCCATCGCGATTGGAGCGATTAGTTCTACTACGAACTTAAGGTTGTCGCCAGGCATTACCATTTCTACGCCTTCTGGAAGCTCTACTGCACCAGTTACGTCAGTTGTACGGAAGTAGAACTGTGGACGGTAGCCTTTGAAGAATGGAGTATGACGGCCACCTTCATCTTTAGACAATACGTATACTTCTGCTTCGAAC
>NZ_JBSWYY010000095.1:0-224 GCF_056161325.1 Alteromonas sp. ABE4_545 | reverse complement strand
CTGCTGACCTCCTGCGTGCAAGGCAGGCGCTCTCCCAGCTGAGCTATAGCCCCATATAAATGGTCGTTCTTAATAATAACAAGACTATCTGTGTAGGCACTGCATCAATGAATGTCCGTCGACTTTTGGTAAGGAGGTGATCCAACCCCAGGTTCCCCTAGGGTTACCTTGTTACGACTTCACCCCAGTCATGAAACACAAAGTGGTAATCGTCCTCCCGAAGG
>NZ_JBSWYY010000094.1:0-228 GCF_056161325.1 Alteromonas sp. ABE4_545 | reverse complement strand
CCCACCATCTCAGGTACTTGTGATGAAATTGGCGCGACGGTCTCGATTACCGTGACCGATAGCGATAGCAACGAACAAACCTTCACGGCCACCGTCCAATCTGACGGTACCTACAGTGTGGATGTACCTTCGGCCGTTTCCGAAGGCTTGCTCAATGTGGAAGTGGAAGTCCTCGACGATGCAGGTAATTTAGCCACCGTCACCACGTCTGGTTTGATTGACCTCACG
>NZ_JBSWYY010000093.1:0-232 GCF_056161325.1 Alteromonas sp. ABE4_545 | reverse complement strand
CATGGCTTTTGTGCCTTGGCGAGAGAAGATAAGTGCACTTGGGCCATCTTGCTTCACAATCGCCTGACGCCATGCTTCTGCTGCTTCCGCTGCATCACAAGGACGCCATGTAGTTAGGTTAGGCGTAAGGCGTAGGTTAGCAATTTGCTCGATAGGTTGGTGTGTCGGGCCATCTTCACCCTGACCGATTGAGTCGTGGGTGTACACAAAGATGCTTTGCGCTTTCATCAAG
>NZ_JBSWYY010000092.1:0-232 GCF_056161325.1 Alteromonas sp. ABE4_545 | reverse complement strand
CGAAGCACAATTGAAAGAAATGGCCAAAGGCGGCTATATCTTGAAAGACTGTGCTGAGCCAGCAGAACTCATCATCATTGCCACGGGCTCTGAAGTGGGTATTGCGATGGAAGCAGCCAATAAATTGGCCGACGAAGGCCGTCGCGTACGCGTAGTGTCGATGCCAAGTACTGAGCAGTTTGATGCACAAGACGCCGAGTACAAAGCGAAAGTCTTGCCAGCTGACATTCCT
>NZ_JBSWYY010000091.1:0-266 GCF_056161325.1 Alteromonas sp. ABE4_545 | reverse complement strand
CCACCGTCATATCAGTGGTAATGGCTGCGCTATTTGACGTCACCGCTGACTCATTGCCCGCGGTATCGGTTTGCTTCACCTGAATATCGCCAATGGCGTAGGTAGTATCGTCTGCCAGCTCAAAGCTGGTACCTGTACCGGTGGTCCAGTTTACACCGCCATCCAGCGAGTATTGCCAGCTTGCGACGTCAGAGGCCAGGGTGACATTGACTGTGGCATCGTTAGTCAGGTTATCAGACGATGAACTGCCTGAGTCGCTCGCCAGA
>NZ_JBSWYY010000090.1:0-295 GCF_056161325.1 Alteromonas sp. ABE4_545 | reverse complement strand
ACAGCATTAGCCGAAGGTGGCTATACCGTGACAGCCTCTGGTACGGATGATGCTGGCAATACAGCAACGACCTCTACCTCCGGTGTTATTGACACCACGGCGCCTGTTATCGCGCTCGATGCGCCGGGCACAGATAACGACACCACGCCCACACTCACAGGCACAACCGACGCACCTGCCGGTGCAACCGTTACCCTCACTGTGGTCGACAACAATGGCGACAGCCAAACCTTATCCGCTACTGTTCAAAACGATGGCTCTTTCAGTGCCACACCGGCGACACCTTTAGCTGAAG
>NZ_JBSWYY010000089.1:0-310 GCF_056161325.1 Alteromonas sp. ABE4_545 | reverse complement strand
CTTTGCTCTGGCGAGCGACTCAGGCAGTTCATCGTCTGACAATCTGACCAATGACGCGACGATGAATGTGACTCTGGCCTCCGACGTCGCCAGCTGGCAATACTCGCTGGACGGCGGTGTAAACTGGACTACCGGCACAGGCACCAGCTTTGAACTGGCTAACGATACCAGCTACGCCATTGGCGACATTCAGGTGAAGCAAACCGATACCGCGGGCAATGAGTCAGCGGTGACGTCAAATAGCGCAGCCATTACCACTGATATGACGGTGGCGGCACCGAGTATGGCTCTGGCGAGCGACTCAGGCAGT
>NZ_JBSWYY010000088.1:0-316 GCF_056161325.1 Alteromonas sp. ABE4_545 | reverse complement strand
CCCACTCAAAATTGCCGCGTTTACGATTAATACAATACTAAAACTATTTAGCCCAACTTATTACGACAGCACTGAAAATGCAATTTGCTTCCAATATCTAGCCAACGAAAACCTAATTGCTACTTAGGCTAAACACAAACAATGATTGTTGGATGCGCCTTTGAGTTAGACAAAACCGACACTTTAAAGTGACTAATTCAAACACGCACATAACACCCCGCTTAGGGGCAAAAATACGTGGGCTATAATATCGAGCGAAGCGAGGACAGCCCACGTGTTTTTGTCCCAGCACGCCCCGCGTGCGTCTACAGCGGTT
>NZ_JBSWYY010000087.1:0-320 GCF_056161325.1 Alteromonas sp. ABE4_545 | reverse complement strand
AACAAACCGCTGTAGACGCACGCGGGGCGTGCTGGGACAAAAACACGTGAGCTGTCCTCGCTTCGCTCGATATTATAGCCCACGTATTTTTGCCCCTAAGCGGGGTGTTATGTGCGTGTTTGAATTAGTCGCTTTAAAGTTTTCGGTTTTAGCCAATTATTCTGTTAATCCAACAATCATTGTTTGTGTTTAACCTAAGTAAAAAACTTTTTTCGTTGGCTAGATATTGGAAGCAAATTGCATTTTCAGTGCTGTCGTAATAAGTTGGGCTAAATAGTTTTAGTATTGTATTAATCGTAAACGCGGCAATTTTGAGTGGG
>NZ_JBSWYY010000086.1:0-338 GCF_056161325.1 Alteromonas sp. ABE4_545 | reverse complement strand
GCTACTCTCACATGGGGAGACCCCACACTACCATCGCCGCTAACGTGTTTCACTTCTGAGTTCGGAATGGATTCAGGTGGTGCCACGTCGCTATTGTCGCCAAGCATAAACTGGTTGTTACCGACTAAGTCAGTAACTTAACAATTCTGGAAATCTGATATTCAATCTATCGAGTAACTACTACTCTATTCAACTTGATTTAGCACTTGCCTACAACACCATAGCTCAAAGCTAATTTGGCGTTGTATGGTTAAGCCTCTCGGGCAATTAGTACAGGTTAGCTTAACGCCTCACAACGCTTCCACACCCTGCCTATCAACGTCATCGTCTATAACAAC
>NZ_JBSWYY010000085.1:0-373 GCF_056161325.1 Alteromonas sp. ABE4_545 | reverse complement strand
GGTAACACCATTAGCCGAAGGTGACTACACCGTAGAAGCCACCGCTACCGACCCTGCGGGCAACAGTGCTACAGCCAACACGACGGGTAATTTAGATAACACAGCCCCTACGGTGACCGTGGATGATCAAGGCACCAACAACAACCCAACGCCAACCATCACAGGTACCACTAACCTCGATGCGGGTGATACCGTGACCTTGTTGGTAACTGACAGCGACGGCAACACCCAAACCCTTACTGCCACTGTAAATGCTGATGGAAGTTACTCTGCCGATGTGGTAACACCATTAGCCGAAGGTGACTACACCGTAGAAGCCACCGCTACCGACCCTGCGGGCAACAGTGCTACAGCCAACACGACGGGTAATTTA
>NZ_JBSWYY010000084.1:0-389 GCF_056161325.1 Alteromonas sp. ABE4_545 | reverse complement strand
GTGGATGTACCTTCGGCCGTTTCCGAAGGCTTGCTCAATGTGGAAGTGGAAGTCCTCGACGATGCAGGTAATTTAGCCACCGTCACCACGTCTGGTTTGATTGACCTCACGCTACCGATTTTAGGCGTGAATGCACTCGGTACGCTCAACGATGCCACACCGACTATCTCAGGCACTTGTGATGAAATTGGCGCAACAGTGTCAATTACCGTCACGGATAGTGACAGCAACGAACAAACCTTCACGGCCACCGTCCAATCTGACGGTACCTACAGCGTGGATGTACCTTCGGCCGTTTCCGAAGGCTTGCTCAATGTGGAAGTGGAAGTCCTCGACGATGCAGGTAATTTAGCCACCGTCACCACGTCTGGTTTGATTGACCTCACGCT
>NZ_JBSWYY010000083.1:0-396 GCF_056161325.1 Alteromonas sp. ABE4_545 | reverse complement strand
AGGTTTAATAACCTTCGGACGGAAATTTCAGTAAGGAATAAGGTCGCTCGATTTCGCAGAGCTCATCTCGCCTTACAGAAATTTAGCAAAGCGAATGCTTTGCTAGCAAAAAGTTCTAGGATAAGGTCGTTCAGATACATAAATGTATCTTCACCTTACAAAATTTTATCGTCGCTTGCGACGATGAGCAAAAATTTTGTCCCCTTCGTCTAGAGGCCTAGGACACCGCCCTTTCACGGCGGTAACAGGGGTTCGAATCCCCTAGGGGACGCCATTTTTAAGGTGTCACAGTCCTTTAACTGTGAGTATAGGCTGGAGGTTTAATAACCTTCGGACGGAAATTTCAGTAAGGAATAAGGTCGCTCGATTTCGCAGAGCTCATCTCGCCTTACAGAA
>NZ_JBSWYY010000082.1:0-444 GCF_056161325.1 Alteromonas sp. ABE4_545 | reverse complement strand
AACACCCCGCTTAGGGGCAAAAATACGTGGGCTATAATATCGAGCGAAGCGAGGACAGCCCACGTGTTTTTGTCCCAGCACGCCCCGCGTGCGTCTACAGCGGTTTGTTATACGCGTTACTCAATATAACCATCGATTGGGCTGATAGTCATATTATGCTCAAACTTACTTGGCTCGATAGCATTAAGGTCTTTTGTATTTATAAAAATGATGAAAATTTCCGTGCTTGGGCCTGAATTAAAAGAATACAACGTCGTACCTACAGGTAACACTCCCAAATGTTCAGGAGACTGCTGAAGAGTTAAAGCTTGAGTAGTAGTAAAAGCACTTGTGTTGAGCAATGATGATTTGTGCCAATATGCCCCACCTAAAAAGCAAGCAGCGCATAAAACGATAATGGAAAATAGTTTAAGAAACTTCATGATTACTCAAGCGTATAACACC
>NZ_JBSWYY010000081.1:0-488 GCF_056161325.1 Alteromonas sp. ABE4_545 | reverse complement strand
GCGACCAAGCAGTGGGCAGGATCGAGTCAGAAACCGTTCGCCGCAAGGATGCGGCGACACGAGCGTACAGGGAAGTATTCACCGCGTGTTTCTGAGCCGAGCCTGTTCACTACCGAGCGAACTACGGAGAAACAGGTTTAGATGTCTCTGCCCTATAACGTAGGGATTACCTCCGGTATAGAAACACGCCGTAAATACTTCCCTATAGGCTCTGCGGCTGCATCCATGCAGCCGAAGGTTTTATACCGAAGATAATCCCTACTAAGATGTTGTATCCGAGCCTGCTTCAATTTTTATTAAAAGCACAAAAGCTAGAATCCTTCAGGAATTTAGAGAGGGCCAAGCGAACGGACTACGAAGAAATAAAGCTTGATGTACAAAAAACGAGCGACCAAGCAGTGGGCAGGATCGAGTCAGAAACCGTTCGCCGCAAGGATGCGGCGACACGAGCGTACAGGGAAGTATTCACCGCGTGTTTCTGAGCCGAG
>NZ_JBSWYY010000080.1:0-493 GCF_056161325.1 Alteromonas sp. ABE4_545 | reverse complement strand
TCATTGATGCAGTGCCTACACAGATAGTCTTGTTATTATTAAGAACGACCATTTATATGGGGCTATAGCTCAGCTGGGAGAGCGCCTGCCTTGCACGCAGGAGGTCAGCAGTTCGATCCTGCTTAGCTCCACCACAGGCTTGTAGCTCAGCTGGTTAGAGCGCACCCCTGATAAGGGTGAGGTCGGCAGTTCAAGTCTGCCCAAGCCTACCAAATTCTCGTTTATGCTTCGTCAGCGAAACGCTCATGTGCTAGTTGCACACTACGCGTCCCGCTTCCTTGCCTAAACAAGAATTGAAAGCGTAAAAATTTGGTCGAGATTGGATTCAAATCCTAATGAATAACCACTGTTTCAGTGACTATTGATTAGGGTTTTTTACCCTAAAGTGTTCTTTAACAATTTGGAAAGCTGATATTAGTAATCAATCTAATTGAGTAACTGAGAATATCGAAAGATGTTCTTTCAAGCTACTCTATCTGACAATGATTACGTG
>NZ_JBSWYY010000079.1:0-497 GCF_056161325.1 Alteromonas sp. ABE4_545 | reverse complement strand
TTTTCGCAGACTTACACGTCCTTCATCGCCTCTATTTGCCAAGGCATCCACCGTATACGCTTAGTCACTTAACCATACAACCCAAAGTAGCCTTTTGACTTCTACTTATGGCCGTCAACTCAATGACTGTTGTATGCATGACAAGTACTAATCATTTATCGTGTATTAAGGACTCTCATCACACGCGACTGCGTGATGCGCCTTCTTAATAGCACGTAATCATTGTCAGATAGAGTAGCTTGAAAGAACATCTTTCGATATTCTCAGTTACTCAATTAGATTGATTACTAATATCAGCTTTCCAAATTGTTAAAGAACAAGATTTTGATCCTGCAACTTACGTCACAAGAAACAAAACAATCTGTGTAGGCACTGCATCAATGAGCGTCCGTCGACTTTTGGTAAGGAGGTGATCCAACCCCAGGTTCCCCTAGGGTTACCTTGTTACGACTTCACCCCAGTCATGAAACACAAAGTGGTAATCGTCCTCCCGAAGG
>NZ_JBSWYY010000078.1:0-527 GCF_056161325.1 Alteromonas sp. ABE4_545 | reverse complement strand
ATACCTACGATTTCTACTTCTTCACCAACTTTAACGATACCTTGCTCAACACGGCCTGTTACTACTGTACCACGACCTGAGATTGAGAATACGTCTTCGATTGGAAGAATGAACGGCTTGTCGATTGCACGCTCTGGCTCTGGGATGTATGAATCTAGGGCTTCACCTAGCTCAACAATTTTTGCTTCCCATGCTTCGTCGCCTTCAAGTGCTTTAAGCGCTGAACCTTGGATAACTGGTAGGTCATCACCTGGGAATTCATATTCAGAAAGAAGTTCACGAACTTCCATTTCTACTAGCTCAAGTAGTTCTTCATCATCAACCATGTCACATTTGTTCATGAATACGATGATGTAAGGTACACCTACCTGACGACCTAGAAGGATGTGCTCACGAGTCTGAGGCATAGGGCCATCAGTTGCCGCAACTACCAAGATCGCGCCGTCCATTTGAGCAGCACCAGTGATCATGTTTTTAACGTAGTCAGCGTGTCCAGGACAGTCAACGTGCGCGTAGTGGCGAGTTGG
>NZ_JBSWYY010000077.1:0-545 GCF_056161325.1 Alteromonas sp. ABE4_545 | reverse complement strand
TTTATGTGACCGGTCGCGAAGCGACAGAACACCACGGGTTTACCCGTGGATGAATGAGTCCGAGGCCTGTATGCTACGAAGATGGAAGTACGAGTCTCATCACATGGTTTATATAGGCTTCAATATCACGTTGTTTGGGTAACCAAATACAGGCGTCGGATACTGAAGCCTTTCGTCGTGGAGTATTTGCGCAAAGTGTTGCCGAAGCTGCTGCGAAGTATGCCCGGCGTTACAATAGAGCGGATGGGCTTTGACAATGATCACATGCACATGTTGATGGTAATCCCTCCGAAATATTCAATAGCAGAAGTCATGGGTAAATTAAAAGCCCAGTCCGCGTCAAACATGAGAAAGACGTTCAAGTGGTTGTCGAAGGTTTATTGGAATGAGAATATTGTATGGTCGCCGGGCTACTTCGTAAGCAGCGTAGGCTTAGACGAGCACACAATACGGAACTACGTTGAGCATCAAGGTCGGAAGGATTCAGATCAGCTCCGAATGGAGCTGTAACCGATAGAACCCCGGGCATGCCCGGGGGAATCTAT
>NZ_JBSWYY010000076.1:0-585 GCF_056161325.1 Alteromonas sp. ABE4_545 | reverse complement strand
TAACACCCCGCTTAGGGGCAAAAATACGTGGGCTATAATAACGAGCGAAGCGAGGACGGCCCACGTGTTTTTGTCCCAGCAAGCTCCGCTTGCGTCTACAGCGGTTTGTTAGGTGCCGACAGAGCCAGAAAAATGCTTAAGAGTAATTACTGGAAAAATTAAAATTTCGCATTTCTCGTTTTCACCTGTTTCAACCACTAGCTTTGATTGAGTTACCTCTTCAATATAATGAACATCATGCGCACCGCATACTTGCCAATCGTAAAATATATTTTCATCTAGTGACAATGTAACCCTTATGTCCAAATGAATTGGATGAATGGAAAATGTTAGTTTTAAGCCAGTGGAATCCTGATACTCATACAATGAATCACTATCGTACCATTGGTCACCGTAGTTTCTGGAAACATGCTCACTTCCAAAGAAAACTTGTAAATCCCACTCATTAACACTGGGATCTTTGATATCCATAAGCACCTAACACCCCGCTTAGGGGCAAAAATACGTGGGCTATAATAACGAGCGAAGCGAGGACGGCCCACGTGTTTTTGTCCCAGCAAGCTCCGCTTGCGTCTACAGCGGTTT
>NZ_JBSWYY010000075.1:0-598 GCF_056161325.1 Alteromonas sp. ABE4_545 | reverse complement strand
TAATTACCAAGGGAAATTGACGGTTATCTTTAACCGTGTTCTTTGAATGTTTTGTTTGTGCATTTGAGGAACGCTAAGGATGATTGTGTTGAATTCCAAAGCTCAATTGACAGTTGATGTCATCGCGAAAGTGGCTGAGCGTAAAATTACGATAGCCAATGCCACTAAGCTCCTCAATAAATCCAGACGTACTGTTGAACGTTATTTACAGCGTTACCGAAGCCTAGGGTTACAGTTTGTTGTTCACGGAAACACGGGCAGCGAGCCAGTTAATAAAACGCCTGACAGTCTTAAGCAGCAAGTTCAATCACTAATCCGCGAGAAATACTATGATCTGAACCTGTTGCACCTTGCCGAGATGCTTGAGACTCATGAACATATTGTTGTTAAGCGCGAGACACTGCGTAAATGGGCACATGATATCCATCATGTAAAACGGGCGAAGCGCAGACGTAGCCGTGTTCACAAACGCAGAGAGCGAATGGAAGTGTAAACCTCCCCTAAAATAGCGACATACCTTTTTAGAGTTCTTCGGCGTAAACTGAGCCAAGAAAGGAGAACTCCTGATGAAAAAGTCTCGATACACAGAAACGCAGAT
>NZ_JBSWYY010000074.1:0-598 GCF_056161325.1 Alteromonas sp. ABE4_545 | reverse complement strand
GGATGTACCTTCGGCCGTTTCCGAAGGCTTGCTCAATGTGGAAGTGGAAGTCCTCGACGATGCAGGTAATTTAGCCACCGTCACCACGTCTGGTTTGATTGACCTCACGCTGCCGATTTTAGGCGTGAATGCACTCGGAACGCTCAACGATGCCACGCCCACCATCTCAGGTACATGTGATGAAATTGGTGCAACGGTCTCAATTACCGTGACCGATAGCGATAGCAACGAACAAACCTTCACGGCCACCGTCCAATCCGACGGCACCTACAGTGTGGATGTACCTTCGGCAGTCTCCGAAGGCCTGCTTAATGTGGAAGTCGAAGTACTGGACGATGCGGGTAACCTCGCCACGGTAACCACGTCTGGTTTGATTGACTTAACGCTGCCGATTTTAGGCGTGAATGCACTCGGAACGCTCAACGATGCCACGCCCACCATCTCAGGTACCTGTGATGAAATTGGCGCGACGGTGTCGATTACCGTTACGGATAGTGACAGCAACGAACAAACCTTCACGGCCACCGTCCAATCTGACGGTACCTACAGCGTGGATGTACCTTCGGCCGTTTCCGAAGGCTTGCTCAATGTGGAAGTG
>NZ_JBSWYY010000073.1:0-633 GCF_056161325.1 Alteromonas sp. ABE4_545 | reverse complement strand
CAACAATGGCGACAGCCAAACCTTATCCGCTACTGTTCAAAACGATGGCTCTTTCAGTGCCACACCGGCGACACCTTTAGCTGAAGGTAGCTATACCGTATCGGCATCCACTACTGATGTGGCCGGCAATACCGCCACCGCCTCAACCACTGGACAAATTGATACCACGGCGCCGTCGCTGACTATTACCAACCCGGGGACCGATAACGACACCACGCCAACAATTTCAGGCACAACCGATGCGCCTGCCGGTGTAACCGTCACCCTCACTGTGGTGGATGCTAATGGTGATAGCCAAACGCTCACGGCGACCGTTCAGGGCGATGGCTCTTACAGTACAACGCCTGCTACGGCATTAGCCGAAGGCGACTATTCCGTCAGTGCCGCTATCTCTGATGCAGCAGGCAATACCGCTACGGCGTCGGCAACCGGCACCATTGATACCACTGCACCTGTGATTTCATTGGATAACCCAGGTGTGGGCAATGACACCACCCCTACCTTCTCCGGTACCACTGATTTAGACGCTGGTAACACCGTCACTCTGACCGTGGTTGACGCCAATGGCGATACCCAAACTCTCACCGCCACGGTTCAGGGCGATGGTAGCTTTAGCGTCACGCCATCGACACC
>NZ_JBSWYY010000072.1:0-664 GCF_056161325.1 Alteromonas sp. ABE4_545 | reverse complement strand
GATAACAGGCGCCGTGGTGTCAATAACACCGGAGGTAGAGGTCGTTGCTGTATTGCCAGCATCATCCGTACCAGAGGCTGTCACGGTATAGCCACCTTCGGCTAATGCTGTAGGCACATTGACCGAGAAGCTACCGTCGCTTTGTACGGTGGCCGTGAGGGTTTGGGTATCGCCATTGTTATCCACCACGGTGAGGGTGATGGTATCGCCGGTATCGAGGTCGGTATTGCCTGACAGCGTAGGCGTTGTGTCGTTACCCGTACCGGGTGCATTAAGGGTTAACACCGGCGCACTGGTATTCAAATCACCAGAGGTCGAGGCGGTACTGTTGTTGCCTGCCGCATCGGTAGCGGAAGCAGACACCGTGTAGCTGCCTTCGGCGAGCGGGGCTGGTACATCGGCACTGAACGCGCCGTCAGCTTGTACGGTGGCGGTGAAGGTTTGGCTATCGCCATTGGCATCAACGACGGTCAAGGTCACGGTACTGCCTGTAGGCAAATCCACGTGACCTGACAATGTTGGCGTGGTGTCATTGCCAGTACCAGGTGCATCTAGGGTTAATACTGGCGCAGTGGTATCGACTTCAGCCGATTGACTGGTGGTACTGGTATTGCCTGCATCATCCACGGCGGTGAGGGTAACGGTGTAGTCACCTTCAGCCAGA
>NZ_JBSWYY010000071.1:0-813 GCF_056161325.1 Alteromonas sp. ABE4_545 | reverse complement strand
CGCGGGACATAAATACACGAGGGAAAAGACATCAACATGCTTCTACCCCGTATGAAGAAAAAGAAGGTTTCAAGTGGGAAAGTGCATCGGTAAACATGGCTTCGCGGTTGGGAGAACAAATGAAAAAGGTTATATCTGTCTGTGACAGGGAAGCCGATATCTATGAGTATCTGTTATACAAACTAAAACAGAAGCAACGATTTGTTGTTCGCTCCATGCAGAGTCGTTGTATCCAAGAAGATAAAAACAAGCTTTATCATTATGCCGGAGATTTAGTTAGTGCAGGACAGAAAACGGTGCATATTGCTCAGAAAGGAGGACGCAAATCGCGGACAGCTACGCTGGATATCGTATTTGCGCCGGTAACACTGAAAGTACCAGCCAACAAGAAAGGCGAAGCGCTGCCAATTTATTATGTCGGATGTCAGGAGAGAACGAAGCCAGACAATGGACTATGCTGGCATTTGATGACCAATGAGGTAATAGAAAGCAAGGAAGATGCACTGCGTATCATAGGATATTATGAACACAGGTGGTTAATCGAAGAGTACCATAAGGCGTGGAAAACGGATGGCACCAATATCGAGGACGCTCAACTCCAAAGTAAAGATAATTTAGAGCGACTGGCCACTATCAACGCATTTATCGCAGTAAGAATACTGCAGTTAAAATTCGCCAAAGAACAAAATGAAGATAGGAGTTGTGAACAGGTTCTATCGCCCAAAGCGTGGAAATTACTGTGGTTGAAAAACGAGAGTAAAACAATACCATCGACTCCCCCAAGCATAAAGTGGGCTTATGAGCACCTTGCCA
>NZ_JBSWYY010000070.1:0-842 GCF_056161325.1 Alteromonas sp. ABE4_545 | reverse complement strand
CAAACCGATACCGCGGGCAATGAGTCAGCGGTGACGTCAAATAGCGCAGCCATTACCACTGATATGACGGTGGCGGCACCGAGTATGGCTCTGGCGAGCGACTCAGGCAGTTCATCGTCTGATAACCTGACTAATGACGCTATAGTGAATGTGACCCTGGCCTCTGATGTAGCCAGCTGGGAATACTCGCTGGATGGCGGCAGCAACTGGACCACCGGCACAGGCACCAGCTTTGAGCTGGCAAACGATACTACCTACGCCATTGGCGATATTCAGGTGAAGCAAACCGATACCGCGGGCAATGAGTCTGCTGTGACGTCGAATAGCGCAGCCATTACCACTGATATGACGGTGGCGGCACCGACCTTTGCTCTGGCGAGCGACTCAGGCAGTTCATCGTCTGATAACCTGACCAATGACGCGACGATGAATGTGACTCTGGCCTCCGACGTCGCCAGCTGGCAATACTCGCTGGACGGCGGTGTAAACTGGACTACCGGCACAGGCACTAGCTTTGAGCTGGCGGATGATAGCAATTACGCCATTGGCGATATTCAGGTACGCCAAACCGATACCGCGGGCAATGAGTCAGCGGTGACGTCAAATAGCGCAGCCATTACCACTGATATGACGGTGGCGGCACCGAGTATGGCTCTGGCGAGCGACTCAGGCAGTTCATCGTCTGATAACCTGACTAATGACGCTATAGTGAATGTGACCCTGGCCTCTGACGTCGCAAGCTGGCAATACTCGCTGGATGGCGGCAGCAACTGGACCACCGGCACAGGCACCAGCTTTGAGCTGGCAAACGATACTACCTACGCCATTGGCGATATTCAGGT
>NZ_JBSWYY010000069.1:0-1089 GCF_056161325.1 Alteromonas sp. ABE4_545 | reverse complement strand
CCCGAATTCAGATAATAAGTGCACCACTCATGGTTAATGGGTGACAGACGATCAACTGCCTGTTGGTGGTATTCTAAAGTCGCCAAACAATTAGAGTATTACCATGAGTTACAAGCAGTTGATCGAGGGACAACGATACCAGATCGAAGCCTACTTACGCGAGGGTTTCAGTTATCGGGAGATTGGAAAGCGTCTTAGTGTCAGTCACAGCACTATTAGTCGGGAAGTAAAGCGCAATCGAATTCGAGATAGCCATTACCTACCGGAAGTCGCTCAAGCCAAGACATTAAAACGACGTTGTCTGGCCGCAAAGTACAGGATATCTGAACTGACGATTACCTTTGTTGAGTTCGGGCTTAACGAAAAGTGGAGTCCTGAGCAGATTGCTGGTGTAGGTAAAATCATCGGTCATCACGTCAGTCACGAATGGATTTATGGCTACGTCCAGCGTGATAAATTACGCAGCGGTAAATTGTATAAACAGCTACGTCAGAGCCACCGAAGATACCGTAAAGGTAGCCGCGCGAAACGTGTGATTATCCCGAATCGCGTTGGCATAGAGCATCGTCCCGCTATCGTGAACAAGAAGAAGCGGTTCGGTGACTGGGAAGCTGATACGGTTTTGGGCAAGCAAGGAACGGGCGCGATTGTTAGCTTGGTAGAGCGTAAAAGTAAACTGTATCTGATACGCAAAGTGCCAGCGAAAAGCGCAGCCGATGTGGCCCGTGCCATGGTAGGCATGTTGTGGAAATATCGCAGTCATGTCCGAACTATCACGGCGGACAACGGCAGCGAATTCTGTGAGCACGAGCTGGTCGCAGAGAAGCTTAAAACGGATATTTACTTCGCGAATCCATATTCATCCTGGGAGCGCGGACTGAATGAAAACTTTAACGGTTTGCTTCGACAATACATACGTAAAGGCACCGATTTGCGGACAGTAACGGACAAGCAAATTGCTGAGATTGAACGGGCATTAAATGCCAGACCGAGAAAGTGTCTCGGCTTCAGGCAACCAGCCGCGGTATTCGATGAATTACGCAAGGCGGCCTAATTTGGGGAGTGGTGCACTTCGGAGTTGAATTCGCG
>NZ_JBSWYY010000068.1:0-1115 GCF_056161325.1 Alteromonas sp. ABE4_545 | reverse complement strand
TCAATTAAATATATCGAAATATGAATTGTCGTTGTGACACTCTTTAACGAGTGCCCACACAGATTGTCTTGTTATCAATTTTTAAAGAACAGTGCGAAAATCTCATTTCGCCGCTTCGTGAACTCTTTTAAGTTAGCCCCGAAGCGAGGTGCGCATTCTACATGGTTAAAAACCGTTGTCAACATCTTTTTTATTGCCGTTAAGTTATCATTTTGACGACTTAACTTGATGTTGCTCTGATGCGCTGTTTCGTTGGTTACCCCCCGAAACGTGTGGCGAATTCTACGCATCTAATTCCAATCGTCAACCTCTTTTTTGTAATTTTGAAAGGTTTTTTGCTGTTTTGAGATCAAACGGTTATTTTTCCCACAAAACTCACTTCGCCATTAATCTTTAGTCTAGACTTGTGAACTATTATTGTTCATTTTGTTATAATTGCGTAAACTTTACATTGCCTCCATTTTCTTCATAACAAATATATAGGCGGATTTATGAAAGTAGGTTTATCACACTGCATTATTATCAGTGTCGTGTTTTCTTTAATAGGATATTTTATTTTTCAGGCCACTAACCTTGATGCACAAACACCGTTAGTTGTTTCAGCATCTTTGCTTATTAGTGGTATTGTTACTCCGTGGTTAGCGTCGTTGTTTAACAATACGTCTAGTACTGCTCATACAACTGCGCCTGTTTCGCATTCAGGCGAGACGGCAACATTGTATGTAGGCAATTTGCCTTATCGCGCAAACGAAGATGCAGTTAAGGAATATTTTCAAAAAGATCTTCATGTGCAATCTGTACGATTAATGAAAGATCGTAAAACAGGTAAGCGTAAGGGATACGGCTTTGTAGAAGTAATAACTGGTGATGTCGACGGCGCCATCCAGAAATTCAACGATTCGGTATTTCAAGACCGAACATTGAAGGTGAGACCCGCTAAAGATAAAGCAACCGAAGCATAAAAATAAAAACCTGGCGATTGCCAGGTTTCAGATTGATGATAGACCCCTCTTTTTTCAGAGGGGTTTATTTTTTCTAGCAGCCGAAGGCTGCGATCGCGATATTTTTTATAGCAGCTTTATTGTTCGAGTGTTGGGTTCTTGAAGGGCAATAAG
>NZ_JBSWYY010000067.1:0-1144 GCF_056161325.1 Alteromonas sp. ABE4_545 | reverse complement strand
CGAACAAACCTTCACGGCCACCGTCCAATCTGACGGTACCTACAGCGTGGATGTACCTTCGGCCGTTTCCGAAGGCTTGCTCAATGTGGAAGTGGAAGTCCTCGACGATGCGGGCAACCTCGCGACGGTGACGACGTCGGGGTTGATTGACCTCACGCTACCAATACTAGGTGTAAATGCACTGGGTACGCTCAATGATGCCACGCCCACCATCTCAGGTACCTGTGATGAGATCGGCGCAACAGTGTCAATTACCATCACTGACAGCGACAGTAACGAACAAACCTTTACGGCCACCGTACAACCCGACGGTACCTACAGTGTGGATGTACCTTCGGCAGTCTCCGAAGGCTTGCTCAATGTGGAAGTGGAAGTGCTGGACGACGCGGGTAATCTGGCCACCGTCACTACATCCGGTCTTATCGATCTCACCCTGCCTATCCTAGGCGTAAATGCACTGGGTACGCTCAATGATGCCACACCCACCATCTCAGGTACCTGTGATGAAATTGGCGCGACGGTGTCGATTACCGTTACGGATAGTGATAGCAACGAACAAACCTTCACAGCCACCGTCCAATCCAACGGTACCTACAGTGTGGATGTACCTTCGGCAGTCTCCGAAGGCTTGCTCAATGTGGAAGTCGAAGTGCTGGACGACGCGGGTAATCTCGCCACGGTAACAACGTCGGGTTTGATTGACTTAACGCTGCCGATTTTAGGCGTTAACACTTTGGGTACGCTCAACGATGCCACCCCCACCATCTCAGGTACTTGTGATGAAATTGGTGCAACGGTCTCAATTACCGTGACCGATAGCAATAGCAACGAGCAAACCTTTACGGCTACCGTCCAATCCGACGGCACCTACAGTGTGGATGTACCTTCGGCAGTCTCCGAAGGCTTGCTCAACGTAGAGGTGGAAGTGCTGGACGACGCGGGTAATCTGGCCACCGTCACTACATCTGGCCTTATCGATCTCACCCTGCCTATCCTAGGCGTAAATGCACTGGGTACGCTCAATGATGCCACACCCACCATCTCAGGTACTTGTGATGAAATTGGCGCGACGGTCTCGATTACCGTGACCGATAGCGATAGCAACGAACAAACCTTCACGGCCACCGTCCAATCTGACGGTACC
>NZ_JBSWYY010000066.1:0-1206 GCF_056161325.1 Alteromonas sp. ABE4_545 | reverse complement strand
TGTAAACCTCCCCTAAAATAGCGACATACCTTTTTAGAGTTCTTCGGCGTAAACTGAGCCAAGAAAGGAGAACTCCTGATGAAAAAGTCTCGATACACAGAAACGCAGATCGTGAAGATCTTAAAGGAAGTGGAAGCAGGCAGACTGGTGAAAGAAGTCTGCCGTGAGTACGGTATTTCTGATGCGACCTATTACAACTGGAAAGCCAAATATGGCGGTATGGAAGCCTCTGATATTAAGCGCCTTAAAGAGCTTGAAGACGAGAACCGGAAACTAAAGGCTATGTTTGCAGACTTAAGTCTGGAACATCGGATACTTAAAGATATCGTTGAAAAAAAGCTGTAAAGCCAGCGATAAGGCGAGAGCTAGTGAACTATGCACGAGAGCAGCATGGAGCTAGCTTACGTTTGGCTTGTCGCGTTGTTGGCATTAGTGATTCAGTGTATCGATATCAGCCGGATAAAACCCGCGATGACAAGGTCATTGCGAAGCTAATGAAGGCGGTAGAGCGCTATCCGGCCTATGGATTCAGCAAGCTGTTTAAAATCCTTCGGCGTTGGGGCCATGGTTGGAATCATAAACGAGTGTATCGGATTTACTGTGAGCTAAAGCTCAATAAGCGACGTCGGGGCAAACGGCGTCTGCCCGCGAGAAATCCTGAGCCTCTGGCAGTCCCAGCTCAGGCCAACCACTGTTGGTCAATGGACTTTATGTGTGACAGCTTGCAATGCGGGAGGCGCTTTAGAACATTCAATGTGGTGGATGACTTCAATAGAGAAGTCCTGGCGATTGAGATTGATTTGAACTTGCCATCCCAACGCATCATTCGTGTGTTGGAAAGAGTTGTGGCTTGGCGAGGTTATCCGAATAAGTTACGCATGGATAACGGCCCTGAATTCATCTCTGTCACACTGGCGAGCTGGGCAGAAGAGCATGGCATTACCCTGGAATTTATCAAACCAGGCAAGCCAACGCAGAATTCTTATATCGAGCGCTTCAACCGAACTTACCGCACGGAGATTCTCGATATGTATGTGTTCCGCACACTCAACGAAGTCAGAGATTTAACCGAAAACTGGATCACCGAATACAACGAAGAGCGTCCCCATGATGCCCTGAATGATCTGACACCATGGGAATATTTAACCAAGCATGAAATGGCCGAAATCTCTAATTATGGATGTAACTAATTAAGGGAGGTTTACA
>NZ_JBSWYY010000065.1:0-1269 GCF_056161325.1 Alteromonas sp. ABE4_545 | reverse complement strand
CACCTTACACGATTGATAACACCATCCCATCCACAATGGGTCATCACTCTTATTCGATAATTTTCAAAGTTTCTAAAACCATACGCTCTTCTTGATATCATTTCCATTTTGTTGTGGAAGCCTTCGGTGATCCCGTTGTTTCGTGTAAAGCGCCACATGGCTATGATGGGTTGTAACCAGGAAGTCAGTGTATTGGCCAGTGCTCGTAGCGGACTTTGATGTAACTGCTCAAGCAAATCTAAGAAGCCGGGTAATGTCTTCTCCATTCGTTTTTCATTCATAGTCTTTAACAGCATATACCTGATGAGCTTCTGTTTGACCTCATACAAGGTTTTTAGCACCGGATAGTCAGCTAAGTAGCGTTGTAAGTTGGTGTTATTCTCTTTGTTTAAATGCCATTGATGTCGTCGCATCAAACTGAGTAAACCTCTATTCCTGCGTCCTTCAGGGTGATGTTGCTGCCACGCTTTTAAGAAGTGATGGTTAATCAAGCGCACCACATGAAAACGGTCAGCGACTATCGTAGCATTAGGGAAATAACGTTTGGCAATACCACGATAGGTTTCCGATAAGTCCATCGCGATGAGCTTCACGTTTTCTTTATTGGGAAGGTGGCGCAAGTACGAGCGTAAACCTAATTCAGAACGTCCCAGCTTTACATCAAACACACTACGATGTCGTAAATCTACAAACGTCGTCGCATAACCCTTCTTACGGGTAAAAAAGTGTTCATCTATCCCCAACATCTCTGGGCAAGGTCGACTGATAATTTCTTTGTATTTTTGACTGATGTGAGACTGATACCAACGCTCAACCGTAGTGGGGCTGATACGGTGTGTGCGTGAGATGCCACGCTGTGTTACGCCACCATGATGTGCTTCAAAGACTTCCAAGCGAAAACATTCGGAAGCTCGATAGCGAGGCCGAATGCCTACAAACGGGTGACGAAAGTAGCGACCACAGCGCCGACAATGGTACTTAGGCACCTTTAAGTGCAGCGTTAATACCTGATTGCCTTGGCGGGTGTGTTTGACAGTGCGCTTATGTGTGGCTTTTATGCGTAAATGTCGACTCTCACAATGCTTGCATAGCGGCTTTTTAGTGGGCTTTGCCCACACTTCAATAAAATCATGTCGATGAACACGTTCTATTTCTAACTCACTTATGCCTAAAATAGTACCTGCGTGGGACATCTGTACTCTCCATTAAATGATTCTTCGCAAAATCAGTTTAATGAATGCGGGTGTCCCCCGTTAATGATGAAGAGCC
>NZ_JBSWYY010000064.1:0-1328 GCF_056161325.1 Alteromonas sp. ABE4_545 | reverse complement strand
GCGTATTCCATAAACATCAAGAAGGTTGCACCGAACGGGATAAAGCCACCGTGCAGGGCAATACCGTTCATAATCGCACTCATACCAAATTCACGTACGCCGTAGAACACATAGTTGCCTGCTGCGTCGTCTTGAATGCCTTTGGCTTCTGGCCACAAGGTTAGGTTTGAGCCGGCAAGGTCGGCTGAGCCGCCGATGATTTCTGGTAGCAAGTTCGCGAAGAAGCCAATCGCATTTTGTGACGCTTTACGCGTTGCGATGTCTTGTGCATTCGCCTGGCAGCTACGTACAAATTCGTCCGCTTTCTCATTTAACTCTGCCGGTAGTTCGCCTTTAATCACACGGCGAGTAAAATCGGCCGCCAGTTTCGGGTGAGCCGCTTTGTACGCCTCGAACAAGCTGTCCCATTCGCTTTCCAGGCCTTGGCCTTTCGCTTTGCAATCCCACTGGGCATAAATGTCTGCAGGGATTTCAAACGGCGCATGTTCCCAGTTCAAGAACTTACGCACTTCTGCGATTTCGTCGTCACCTAATGGCGCACCGTGGCAATCGTGGCTACCTGATTTATTCGGTGAGCCGTAACCAATGATGGTTTTACAGCAAATCAGCGTGGGCTTGCTGGTTTCTGCTTGGCCTGCTTCAATCGCAGCAGCAATGGCTTTGGCATCGTGACCATCTACATCACGAATCACCTGCCAGCCGTAAGACTCAAAACGCTTAGCGGTATCATCAGTAAACCAGCCTTCTACGTGACCGTCGATAGAAATGCCATTGTCATCCCAAAACGCAATCAATTTGCCAAGGCCCAAGGTCCCTGCCAATGAACAGGCTTCGTGTGAAATACCTTCCATCAAACAACCATCGCCTAAGAAGCAATAGGTGAAGTGGTCAACAATGTCGAAATCCGGTTGGTTAAACTGGCCTGCCAAGGTCTTCTCAGCAATCGCCATACCCACAGCGTTCGCAATACCTGCGCCCAAAGGACCTGTGGTGGTTTCAACACCCGGTGTATACCCGTACTCTGGGTGACCCGGTGTTTTTGAATGCAATTGACGGAATTGCTTTAAGTCTTCCATCGACACGTCATAACCGCTCAAGTGCAATAACGCATACTGCAACATCGAACCGTGGCCATTCGACAACACAAAACGGTCGCGGTTAGCCCACTCTGGGTTCGTCGGGTTATGTTGATAAAAATCTTGCCACAATACTGTCGCAATATCGGCCATCCCCATCGGGGCGCCTGGGTGTCCTGATTTCGCTTTTTGTACGGCATCAACGGCTAATACGCGGATGGCGTTAGCTGCAGGTGTGGTGGTCACTGACAT
>NZ_JBSWYY010000063.1:0-1487 GCF_056161325.1 Alteromonas sp. ABE4_545 | reverse complement strand
TTGGGTTCTTGAAGGGCAATAAGCGAGTTATGTACTAGATTAGCGAGGTTTCCGACCAGATTTGAGGTTTTTTTGGCTTATGCTGCCTTGGCTAAGGCCATTTTCTTCATATTTTGGCATGCAGCGGCTAGCAGACACTGCATCGAGACTTTACTTAGCCCGCGATAGCGGCAGTATCGATGTCCATGATGTTGTTTTGCGTCAGCGAAGCTTCGTTCAACCGTTTCTGCCCGCCTTCGATATTGCCTCTTACCCCAGTCACTTAACCTGACCTCGTTCGCGTTTTCTACACTTTTCTGCCACACATGACGGGTAACAACTTTGGTGTGATTTTTACTGTTCGTGCATTGTGTACGGACAGGACAGTTCTTACATTGCTTCGCGTCAGAGTGATAGTGGCGATAGCCTTCTCGGTTCGTGGTTTTATACGGTATAACCTGTCCCTGAGGGCACGTGTAGGTATCGTTTTCTGCGCTATAAACATACTCGCGTTTAGCGAAGTAGCCTTTCTTTTTTGTGGGACGGCGATAACCCATCACACCAATAAGCTGGCGCTCTTCGAGGTTATGGCATACCGCGGCAGTGAAATAGCCCGCGTCTAGACCAACTGCAATATGATTGAGTTTGAAGGTATCTCTGGCTCTGTCGATACGCGCAATAATTGGTTGGCTATCGTGAACGTTTCCTGGTGTGGCGTGTGTATCAACGATGATACCGTGACGACCATCCACGATACGATGGTCCAGATAGAAGAAGCCTTTTGGCTTCTCATCGCGCACCATAAAACCACTGTCTGAGTCAGTACGGCTAACTTTTGTGGGTTTCGTGCAAGGCTTGTCTTCCTTACACTTCAGGGGCTTTTTTCCCTCTATCTCCCTGTCTTTTGTTACCGCTTCGTTTAGCTGTTCGACATAGGCCGAAGGCGTTACTTTCAGGTCTTTAATATCAAAGCGCTTTTTATTAGCGTTAGCTTTTAGGTGTGTGCTATCGGCGAATAAACTCTTCCCGCCAATCAGTCCTTGCTTCATGGCCTGGCGAACAACATTGTCGAAAATAACTTGATAGATATCACTGTCTTTAAAGCGCTTGATACGGTTTTGACTTAGCGTGGAATGATGAATGACTTCTTCTGTCAGCCCCATGCCTAGAAACCAGCGATACGCAACATTTACCTGTATCTCTTTAATTAAACGGCGCTCACTACTAATACCAAATAAATAGCCGAGAAACAGAATTTTGAACAAGCGCACAGGATCAACCGAAGGACGACCATTATTTTGACAATAAAGGTGAGCAACTTCATCGCGGATGAACTCAAAATCTATCGCCATATCAATCAACCTAACTAAGTGATCTTCTGGCACGAGTTCATTGATATAAACCGTTTCAAACTCGTATTGTTGTGGGGATTTTGGGGTTAGCATGGTGAACACTCCGAATTTCACTATGCCTATTAGATCAAAGCCCCAGACTTTCGTCTAGGGCTT
>NZ_JBSWYY010000062.1:0-1489 GCF_056161325.1 Alteromonas sp. ABE4_545 | reverse complement strand
TTGGAAGCAAATTGCATTTTCAGTGCTGTCGTAATAAGTTGGGCTAAATAGTTTTAGTATTGTATTAATCGTAAACGCGGCAATTTTGAGTGGGTTAGGGGATTTAGCAATGCGCTTCGCATTGAGTTTTCACATTAACCACTTGCGCATTTTACTCGCGGTAAATAAGTCCAAAACATAAGGAATGTGTTTTAACAAATGGTTTCAGCACATAACAAAACGCTTAAGACGCAATCCGCTGGGGCGGCTTGCTGGGACACAAACACGCGGGGCGCTGCGCTATTTTGCCCCACGTGTTTGCGCCCCTTAGCTTAGCGTTATGTGCTAATAGGAATGCTTAAATGGATTTATTTTTTGCCAACCTGATAACTGTTGGGTTTTTCATTATAGGATACAAGCTCATTCAAAAAGCAATTTTGCCTATGCCCCGTGCTCTGTTAGGAATTGCACTATATTCCCTATTAACCTTTTGCTGTTTAGGCATTACTTCAGTTCTTTTTGCTATTACTATCGGCCTGTGGTTACCGGATACATACCCAGTTACTTTTTCATACAAAGCACTGCTTATGTGCCCTATTATTACCATCTATTTTTCGTGCAAAATGGTGCAAAACAAAAGGCAGTTTTCTGCACGCACATAACAAATCGCTGTAGACGCACGCGGTGCGTGCTGGGACAAAAACACGTGGGCTGTCCTCGCTACGCTCGATATTATAGCCCACGTATTTTTGCCCCTAAGCGGGGTGTTAGGTGCTTAGATGAACAGTCAAGCTTATCTCGATATTTGCAAAAGTCTGTCTTTGACTGCTCGTTTAGGTATCGCACTTAGACTCTTCGAAAAATATTGTAATGATACCGAGATGAATGGTGATTCAATTGATGAATTCTTAGATTACTTATGGGAATGGCCGTTTGTTTCAAATGGGGAAATTGATTTCTCCAATTGGGAGAAAAGGCGTCCATGGCTTGTAGATATTGGACTTGGGGAACCTTTAGGAGATTCCCTATCATCGCTGAATTATGCAAATATAAAAGAAAGCTCTTTTAGAGTAGTAGTATCTTCTGTAGTGGAAATCTTATGGGGGAGTTTCTGGGGAGAAGCTGAAGATGAGTTGTCTTTAAACTGTTTGTCCGAATTAATTCAGGCTACAAACCCCAATTCACTGCCAGCAGTCACACCTTTTAAAATTTCGAAATTTAAGGACAATAACGGTTGGGGTAATTCACTTACCAATGAAGACGTAGATTTTTGGAGAACGTTTTGTGAACGCACCTAACAAACCGCTGTAGACGCACGCGGTGCGTGCTGGGACAAAAACACGTGGGCCGTCCTCGCTTCGCTCGGTATTATAGCCCACGTATTTTTGCCCCTAAGCGGGGTGTTATACGCTTGAGTAATCATGAAGTTTCTTAAACTATTTTCCATTATCGTTTTATGCGCTGCTTGCTTTTTAGGTGGGGCATATTGGCACAAATCATCATTGCTCAA
>NZ_JBSWYY010000060.1:0-2932 GCF_056161325.1 Alteromonas sp. ABE4_545 | reverse complement strand
AAAGCTAATTTGGCGTTGTATGGTTAAGCCTCTCGGGCAATTAGTACAGGTTAGCTTAACGCCTCACAACGCTTCCACACCCTGCCTATCAACGTCATCGTCTATAACAACCCTTCCAGACCTTAAAGGTCAGGGATGACTCATCTTTGGGCCGGCTTCCCGCTTAGATGCTTTCAGCGGTTATCCGTTCCGAACGTAGCTACCGGGCAATGCCATTGGCATGACAACCCGAACACCAGCGGTTCGTCCACTCCGGTCCTCTCGTACTAGGAGCAGCTCCCATCAATCATCCAACGCCCACACCAGATAGGGACCGAACTGTCTCACGACGTTCTAAACCCAGCTCGCGTACCACTTTAAATGGCGAACAGCCATACCCTTGGGACCGACTTCAGCCCCAGGATGTGATGAGCCGACATCGAGGTGCCAAACACCGCCGTCGATATGAACTCTTGGGCGGTATCAGCCTGTTATCCCCGGAGTACCTTTTATCCGTTGAGCGATGGCCCTTCCATACAGAACCACCGGATCACTATGACCTACTTTCGTACCTGCTCGACGTGTCTGTCTCGCAGTTAAGCTAGCTTATGCCATTGCACTAACCTCACGATGTCCGACCGTGATTAGCTAACCTTCGTGCTCCTCCGTTACTATTTGGGAGGAGACCGCCCCAGTCAAACTACCCACCAGACACTGTCCACAATCCCGATAAGGGACCGGTGTTAGAACATCAAACATACAAGGGTGGTATTTCAAGGACGGCTCCATGCAAACTAGCGTTCACACTTCAAAGCCTCCCACCTATCCTACACATGTAGGTTCAATGTTCAGTGCCAAGCTGTAGTAAAGGTTCACGGGGTCTTTCCGTCTAGGTGCGGGTACACAGCATCTTCACTGCGATTTCAATTTCACTGAGTCTCGGGTGGAGACAGCGTGGCCATGGTTACACCATTCGTGCAGGTCGGAACTTACCCGACAAGGAATTTCGCTACCTTAGGACCGTTATAGTTACGGCCGCCGTTTACCGGGGCTTCGATCAAGAGCTTCGCCTAAGCTAACCCCATCAATTAACCTTCCGGCACCGGGCAGGTGTCACACCCTATACGTCCTCTTTCGAGTTTGCAGAGTGCTGTGTTTTTAATAAACAGTCCCAGCCACCTGGTCACTGCGACCGCCGAATGCTTACGGAGCAAGTCCTTCACATTCAGCGGCGTACCTTCTCCCGAAGTTACGGTACAATTTTGCCGAGTTCCTTCACCCGAGTTCTCTCAAGCGCCTTAGTATTCTCTACCTGACCACCTGTGTCGGTTTGGGGTACGGTTCATATAATCATAAGTTTAGAAGCTTTTCCTGGAAGCAGGGCATCAACCACTTCAACTCCGTAGAGTCTCGTCTCGTGTCTCGGCCTTGAGATTCCGGATTTACCTAAAATCTCAGCCTACACACTTTCACGTGGACAACCAACGCCACGATGGCCTAGCCTTCTCCGTCCCTCCATCACTGATTATACAAGTACGGGAATATTAACCCGTTTCCCATCGACTACGCATTTCTGCCTCGCCTTAGGGGCCGACTTACCCTGCCCTGATTAGCATGGGACAGGAAACCTTGGTCTTCCGGCGTGGGGGTTTTTCACCCCCATTATCGTTACTCATGTCAGCATTCGCACTTGTGATACCTCCAGCAAACCTCACAGTTCACCTTCAACAGCTTACACAACGCTCCCCTACCCAGCATAGTAAACTATGCTGCCGCAGCTTCGGTATATTGCTTAGCCCCGTTACATCTTCCGCGCAGGCCGACTCGACTAGTGAGCTATTACGCTTTCTTTAAAGGGTGGCTGCTTCTAAGCCAACCTCCTAGCTGTCTTAGCCTTCCCACATCGTTTCCCACTTAGCAATATTTAGGGACCTTAGCTGGCGGTCTGGGTTGTTTCCCTCTTCACGACGGACGTTAGCACCCGCCGTGTGTCTCCCGGATAGTTCTCATTGGTATTCGGAGTTTGCAAAGGGTTGGTAAGTCGGGATGACCCCCTAGCCTTAACAGTGCTCTACCCCCAATGGAATTCGTCCGAGGCTCTACCTAAATAGATTTCGGGGAGAACCAGCTATCTCCCGGTTTGATTGGCCTTTCACCCCCAGCCACAAGTCATCCCCTAACTTTTCAACGTTAGTGGGTTCGGTCCTCCAGTTGATGTTACTCAACCTTCAACCTGCCCATGGCTAGATCACCGGGTTTCGGGTCTATACCTAGCAACTAAACGCGCAGTTAACACTCGCTTTCGCTACGGCTCCACTAATTGCTTAACCTTGCTACTAAATATAAGTCGCTGACCCATTATACAAAAGGTACGCAGTCACCCCGAAGGGCTCCCACTGCTTGTACGTATACGGTTTCAGGTTCTATTTCACTCCCCTCACAGGGGTTCTTTTCGCCTTTCCCTCACGGTACTGGTTCACTATCGGTCAAATAGGAGTATTTAGCCTTGGAGGATGGTCCCCCCATATTCAGTCAAGATAACACGTGTCCCGACCTACTCGATTTCACTATAAAGGCATCGTCGTGTACGGGGCTATCACCCTGTATCGCCGGACTTTCCAGACCGTTCCACTAACACCAATATAACTTAAGGGCTAATCCCCGTTCGCTCGCCGCTACTAGGGGAATCTCGGTTGATTTCTTTTCCTAAGGGTACTTAGATGTTTCAGTTCCCCTCGTTCGCCTCTACAACCTATGTATTCAGTTGCAGATACACATAAATGTGTGGGTTTCCCCATTCGGACATCTGTGGCTCAAATGCGTTTTGTCAGCTCACCACAGCTTTTCGCAGACTTACACGTCCTTCATCGCCTCTATTTGCCAAGGCATCCACCGTATACGCTTAGTCACTTAACCATACAACCCAAAGTAGCCTTTTGACTTCTACTTATGG
>NZ_JBSWYY010000059.1:0-3800 GCF_056161325.1 Alteromonas sp. ABE4_545 | reverse complement strand
AGTTGCCGCAACTACCAAGATCGCGCCGTCCATTTGAGCAGCACCAGTGATCATGTTTTTAACGTAGTCAGCGTGTCCAGGACAGTCAACGTGCGCGTAGTGGCGAGTTGGTGTGTCGTATTCTACGTGAGAAGTCGCGATTGTGATACCACGCTCACGCTCTTCTGGAGCGTTATCGATTTGATCGAATGCTTGAGCAGAACCACCGTATGTCTTTGCAAGAACAGTAGTGATAGCTGCAGTTAGGGTAGTTTTACCGTGGTCAACGTGGCCGATTGTACCCACGTTTACGTGGGGTTTCGTACGTTCAAACTTTTCTTTTGCCATTTTTCTCGTTTCCTAATTTAAAGTCCGACCCAATATAGACCGGACCGAACCTTGAATAAGATTAGACTCTAGCTTCAATAATAGCCTGCGCCACATTATTGGGCGCTTCAGAATAATTGAAGAACTCCATTGAGTATGACGCACGACCCTGAGTTGCAGAGCGCAGGTCAGTGGCATACCCAAACATTTCAGAAAGAGGGACTTTAGCACGAACAATTTTAATGCCGGCTAAACCATCTTCCATTCCTTCGATCATGCCGCGACGACGGTTCAAGTCACCAACAACATCACCCATCCACTCCTCTGGAGTGGTTACTTCAACTTTCATCATGGGCTCAAGTAATACGGGATTCGCTTCGGCGGCACCTTTTTTAAAGCCCATTGAACCGGCGATCTTAAACGCCATTTCAGAAGAGTCAACATCATGGTACGAACCGTCGAACAAAGTTACCTTTACATCGAGTACAGGGTAACCCGCCAACACACCATTCTGCATTTGCTCCTGAATTCCTTTATCCACCGCAGGAATGTATTCTTTTGGAACCACACCACCTACGATTTCATTCGCAAACTCGTATCCTGCGCCTTCTTCCTGTGGCTCAATTCGCAACCAAACGTGACCAAACTGGCCTCGACCGCCTGATTGACGTACGAATTTACCTTCAACTTCAACGCTCTTACGTAGCGTTTCACGATAGGCAACTTGTGGTTTACCCACGTTACATTCAACTTTAAATTCGCGCTTCATACGGTCAACAATGATGTCTAGGTGAAGCTCACCCATACCAGAGATGATCGTTTGACCGGTTTCTTCATCGGTCTTCACGCGGAAAGAAGGGTCTTCAGCAGCTAGTTTACCTAACGCTAAGCCCATCTTTTCTTGGTCGGCCGTCGATTTTGGCTCAACCGCAATTGAAATTACCGGATCAGGGAATTCCATTCGCTCTAGTGTAATCACACTATTAGGATCGCACAACGTATCACCAGTGGTTACATCTTTCAAACCAACCGCTGCGGCGATATCACCCGCTCGTACTTCTTTGATCTCTTCGCGATCTTTCGAATGCATTTGTACGATTCGGCCAAAGCGCTCGCGCTTGCCTTTCACGGGGTTATAAACCGTGTCACCTGTGTTCACTACACCTGAGTAACAACGGAAGAATGTCAACGTACCCACGAATGGGTCAGTGGCAATCTTAAAGGCCAACGCAGAAAACGGCTCGTTGTCGTCAGCATGACGCTCAGCTTCCGTCTCATCTTTGTCATCGAGGATACCTGTAATTGCAGGTACGTCGATTGGCGCTGGCAAAAATTCTACAACCGCGTCCAATACCGCTTGAACACCTTTGTTTTTAAATGCACTTCCGCAAGTTGCTAATACAATTTCATTGTTTAGCGTACGGATGCGCAAACCATGACGGATTTCTTCTTCGGTAAGCTCACCTTCTTCAAGGTACTTATCCATAAGCTCGTCAGTGGCTTCTGCTGCGGCTTCGACCATTTCGGTACGGTACGACTCCGCCTTATCTTGTAAATCAGCTGGAATCTCTTCATAGGTAAATGTCATACCCATATCGTCTTCATTCCAGTTGATGGCCTTCATCTTGATAAGATCGATGACGCCTTTAAATTCGTCTTCAGCACCAATATTCAATTGAATAGGTACACAGTTTGCGCCAAGGCGTTTGCGGATTTGACCCACAACACGCTCAAAATCCGCACCTGCACGGTCCATCTTATTGACGAAAACCATGCGAGGTACGTGATATTTGTTGGCTTGACGCCAAACTGTCTCTGATTGAGGTTCAACCCCGGAAGACCCACAAAATACCACTACTGCACCATCAAGTACGCGCAATGAACGCTCTACTTCAATGGTGAAGTCAACGTGTCCAGGAGTATCAATAATATTGATACGGTGCTGGTCAAATTGCTGTTGCATACCGGCCCAGAAACAAGTGGTAGCAGCGGAGGTAATAGTAATACCACGCTCTTGCTCTTGTTCCATCCAGTCCATGGTGGCTGCGCCATCATGCACTTCGCCTATTTTGTGTGACAAGCCTGTGTAAAATAACACACGCTCTGTCGTTGTTGTTTTACCCGCGTCAACGTGGGCAACAATACCAATATTACGATAACGTTCAATTGGAGTCTTACGAGGCATACGTCTCTCTCAGTCAAATAACGTTGATTACCAACGGTAGTGTGCAAACGCTTTGTTTGCTTCGGCCATACGGTGAACGTCTTCACGTTTCTTAACCGCAGAACCTTTGTTGTCAGCTGCGTCTAGCATTTCAGCTGCAAGGCGTTGAGCCATTGATTTTTCGCCACGTTTACGTGCCGCTTCTACCATCCAACGCATACCTAACGCATTACGACGAACTGGACGAACTTCTACTGGTACTTGGTACGTAGAACCACCTACACGACGAGACTTAACCTCGACAGTAGGACGGATGTTGTCTAGTGCATCTTCAAATACGTCTAAGTGTGCTTTGCCGGTTTTTTCAGCAACAATATCAAGCGCACCGTAAACAATTTTTTCAGCAACTGACTTCTTGCCGTCGAGCATTACGACATTCATGAATTTTGCAAGTAATTGTGATCCGAACTTAGGATCCGGTAGGATTTTACGTTGACCTACGACTCTTCTTCTTGGCATCTTAATTCTCCGATGAATTCAGGGATAACCCAAAACTCTTAATTAACTACAGTTTGGCCTTACTAACGGAGAACCGTTACGATTTTGGCCGCTTCGCGCCGTACTTAGAACGGGCTTGTTTACGGTCGTTAACGCCAGCGCAGTCAAGCGTACCGCGAACTGTGTGATAACGAACACCTGGCAAGTCTTTTACACGACCGCCACGAATTAGAACAACACTGTGCTCTTGTAGGTTGTGACCTTCACCACCGATGTAAGAAGAAACTTCAAAACCGTTAGTTAAACGTACACGACATACTTTACGTAGTGCTGAGTTTGGTTTTTTAGGCGTAGTTGTATATACACGAGTACATACACCACGTCTTTGTGGACAAGCTTGCAGAGCCGCTACGTTGCTTTTTGCAACTGGCTTTCTGCGAGGCTTACGCACTAACTGGTTAACTGTTGCCATTAACTAGCTCCTGATTAATAACTACGAAAACCCGACTTAATATCGGGTCACATTTAATGCGACTTTTCTCACGTCGCCAGATCATGTGCTCGTCACGATCTGTTATTTGCTCTGATTAAAAACCGCTCCCAACGCCTGCATTTTTCATAGGATGCAAATTTTGGGTCGCGGAATATTAATGATCAAAGCAAGACCTGTCAAGCTGTACAAAGGATAACCACAGGATTATCGGCTTTTAACAGCTTTTTTGCATAGATTCCCCCGGGCATGCCCGGGGTTCTATCGGTTACAGCTCCATTCGGAGCTGATCTGAATCCTTCCGACCTTGATGCTCAACGTAGTTCCGTATTGTGTGCTCGT
>NZ_JBSWYY010000058.1:0-4163 GCF_056161325.1 Alteromonas sp. ABE4_545 | reverse complement strand
AGAGCGTCCCCATGATGCCCTGAATGATCTGACACCATGGGAATATTTAACCAAGCATGAAATGGCCGAAATCTCTAATTATGGATGTAACTAATTAAGGGAGGTTTACACGTAGGCGCAGCCGTGTTCACAAACGCAGAGAACGAATGGAAGCGCCAGGGTTAATGCTGCAAATGGACGGCAGCACACATCGCTGGTTTGGCGATAGGAAATCGTGTTTAATCGCCGTGATTGATGATGCCAACAGCGATATTCATGCCGAGTTCTTTCCGTCGGAAACTACTGAAGGGTGTATGAAAGTAATGCGCTCAGTCGTTGAGAAATACGGTGTATTTAAAACCCTATATGTTGATCGTGCCGGAATATTCGGTGGCCCTAAACGCTGCAACTTCTCCCAGATGCAACGGGCCTGTGAGGAGTTGGGAATTGAAATCATCTTCGCCAGTTCTCCTCAGGGTAAAGGCAGGATTGAACGCGCCTTCGATACCTTGCAAGACAGGTTGATACCGGAGTTACGACTCAACAACATTACTGACATGACGGGCGCAAATAGCTACCTCCAACACGTCTTCATTCCCCAGTTCTGGCGTAAAAATCTGGTTGTAAAAGCAAGAGTATCAGACAACGAATATACGCCTGTACCACGCTACACCAACCTTGATGATATCTGTATCACTAAGGTTTACCGGAAAATACGCAACGACCATACGTTTAGCTACAGGGGAAAACTCTACTTCATCGACTCACCGCTTAAGCACTCAATCGCAAACCAGAAAATTGAAATTCGTACTGGTAAATATAAGCGGTTTGAAGCTTACTTCGCTGGACGAAAGCTACAGGTAACAGAAGTCACTGAGCCTGAAAAATTGTCCTCGGAAGACAATGAGATCCAGAAGAAGCTTGAGGTATTAGCGTTGGCTGACAGGCTTGGAAATGTGGCAGAGGCATCCCGACTTAGTGGCGTCTCCCGCGATACCATTTACCGCCACCGAAAACTGATTAAACAAGGTGGAATCGAATCGTTAAAACGTCAGGAAACACCAGATCTACATCACAAAAATCGTACTGACAGAGCCATTGAGGAAGTGGTCATCGAATTCTCCCTGGCTAACCCACATCTAGGACAATCCACGGTGTCACGGCTGCTCAAATCTGAAAGGAACGTCGACATACACGCTAGCGGCGTTCGAAATATTTGGCTGAGGGAAAACATGAATACCACTGCGTTACGGCTAGCAAAGCTTGCCGAAGTGCGGCAACATTGATAGTGTGATTACGTCAAAATCGCTTGGTACTTATACCGTCAGTATCCCTTGGTAATCACACTAATTCACTTGAATACATACAATAATTTACACTCACGCCCAATTGCTACTGAATGACCTTTTCATTAAGATGGAAACTTCTTTACATCTGTTCAAAATAAATACACACCCAAGAGTATCTCTTGGGGTTAATACGAAATTCATTTTGAATCAACAACGATTTCCTAGTGCATCTGAAGCTCAGTAAGTCTATTGGCTCTAAGTAGTGACTAGTAACTAAAATTTCAAAGCTATAGGGATTTAGCCAGTGAAAGTACAAACCATTTTTAGCAGGCAGGAAAGAATAGGCATAGTTTTTTTCGCCCTTTTGTCTACTGTGCTTGGCGCTCTAGGTTATCGGAAGTATTTTCAGTCTCAAGAACTAGCGAGTAATTTAAGCGATTGGCTGTATTGGTCACTGAGCTTGTTTTTATTTCAGTTAGAAGTGACTAATGATCTACCTGTTAGTCTAGATATTGCCCGTTGGTTAGCGCCCGCAACTTTCAGTTTTACAGTAATTAAAGCTCTGATGGCGATGCTAAATCAGCATATGAATATGCTGAAAATACGCTTTTTTAAAGGGCATACCGTCATTTTTGGTCTGAACGAAAATACTGTCAGAGTAGCAAACTCTCTGTCTACCGAAGGAATTAATACTCTTATCGTAGCTCCACAAAATGACAGTATATATTGGAGCGCAATTTCGCGAACTAACGTCATACCGGTAATTGCTCCTACAATGGATAAAAACCTTATTCCAAAGCTCAACTTAACAGCGGCTAAAACACTCTATATTTCTACTGATAACGATACAGAAAATGTGGAATATACCCATCGGGTAGACTCGTTTTTGAATTCGCGCCAACTCAAAAATACCATGCAATGTATTACCCAAATTCGCGATACACAATTAATGGTAGTACTTAATAACCTAAGTTTGTTTGCGGAGGATAGGCCTAATATAACTACACGAGTGGTTAACTATCAAAAAACAGGGGCGAGATGGCTGATAAATCATTTTGGCCCAGAAAGGTACCATCGCAATTTAGCAAATCGGGAACTCATTAACATCCTTTTAGTTGGTAACGAGCCCATAATTAGTGACGTTTTACTTAAATTCGCAGAAATAGGCGTATATGGAGAAAATACGCGCTTACGTTTTTACTTGGCGTCATTGCATGCAGAAAAATTTTGTAGTGAGATAACTGCGCATTATCCATGTATTTCGCAACTGGTTGATATACATCCTGTTCAATGCGATGTAATGAGTGCCAGTGTGTTTAGTACGTTGAAAAAAATGGCTCCCGATATTGGCTACATTTTTCCTAGCGGCACAGATAACTCACTACTACTTCTTAATTATCTATTGGGAGCAGAAGCAAGCTTTCCGTTGATCCTATGTGAAACAGAAAAGCAACAAAACACCAAATGGTTAGCTGGAGAATTTAAGTCTTTCGACAATGTGTTTTTTGCCGATATTCACGACCACATATGCCATTTCAATTATTTATTTGGGAATCAACAAGATAAACTAGCTATTGCCATCCATAATAATTATCTGGTTCAACAAAGTGCGCGTGGTGAAACGCCAGCTACAAATTCTTCACTCGTCTCATGGGAAAGTTTACCCGAAAGCCTAAAAGATGCTAATCGTAATCAAGCAGACCATTTATTGATTAAGTTTCACTTATTAACTGGTACACATTCACCATCAAAAGAGCAACTGGAATCAGCCATCACTAGCTGTGATTTGTTTAATCTAGCGAAGATGGAGCACAGGCGTTGGCTAGCCGGTAAGGTTCTTGAAGGATGGCAATATACCGATGGACCAAAAGATATAAGTAAGAAGCTGTCCCCTACAATTGTAGACTGGAATGAATTATCTGATACAGAGAAACAAAAAGATGTAGACACACTGACCAATTTACCTAATTTACTTTCCACCTTGCAGTTAAATTGATGGAAGAGTTAGGTATATCAGGAGCTGTTGAGGTTTAATAGAAATAATAGGGATGACAATGTGACTACGGAAATTGTTCAAAAAAATGACTCTGGTGTGGAAAAGCAATATCTGGCATTTATCTCTTATCGCCACGCGGATAATAAAGATGAAGACCGTCAATGGTCGACTTGGCTACATCAAGAACTCGAATCCTATAAAGTTCCCCCAGATTTAGTCGGGACCGTTAACCTACGCGGTGAACGGGTACCGGAGCGTATTTATCCGGTATTTCGTGATGAAGTGTCGTTACCCGCTTTTGCCGATCTTAGTGAAGCGATTACACAAGCATTAGATAACTCCGCCTTTTTAATTGTGTTGTGTTCGCCTAGAGCGCGACAATCTAATTATGTCAATCAGGAAATCTTGCATTTTAAACGCCAGGGAAAACATGATCGTATAATGGCAGCATTGCTTCTTGGTGAGCCCAATGCCTCTATAGATAAAAGTAAAGGAGAAGATCCAGAAAAACCCGCTACGTTAGAATGCTTTCCCCGAGCACTACAATATTCGCTCGACGCAGATGGTGAACTTGATACCCAGCTGCCCACTGAACCAATAGCAGCAGATTTTCGATTACCAGATGGCTCAAAAGGCTTTACGAATTCAGCTAGCTACAAAAAGCACTTAGTGAAAAGTGGGATATCACCCCAAAAAGCAAAATTACTGTCTATTGCTTATGAAGAGCAGCTTAAGACTGCCAAATTAAAAATAATTGCAGGCATTTTAGGCTTGCCGCTAGAAGTGCTCGCGAATTCAACTCCGAAGTGCACCACTCCCCAAATTAGGCCGCCTTGCGTAATTCATCGAATACCGCGGCTGGTTGCCTGAAGCCGAGACACTTTCTCGGTCTGGCATTT
>NZ_JBSWYY010000057.1:0-4513 GCF_056161325.1 Alteromonas sp. ABE4_545 | reverse complement strand
AGACGCTGGTAACACCGTCACTCTGACCGTGGTTGACGCCAATGGCGATACCCAAACTCTCACCGCCACGGTTCAGGGCGATGGTAGCTTTAGCGTCACGCCATCGACACCACTGGTTGAAGGTGACTACACCGTTACCCTCACAGCAGTGGATGATGCAGGCAATACCAGTACCACCAGTCAAAGCGGCGAAATTGACACCTCAGCCCCCTTGTTATCATTGGCGGTGATTGGTGATGTGAGCGACACTACGCCTACCATCACCGGCACCACTGACTTACCAGCAGGCAGTACAATAACACTGACCTCGACGGACTCTGCAAATGACACGCAAACCTTTAGTGCGGTAGTACAAAGTGACGGTAGCTTCTCGGTTGAACTGCCTGCTCCAGCCGCCGAGGGCAACCTATCGGTTTCTGCCAGTGCAACCAGCGCAGCAGGCAATACCAGTACAGCAACAACAACCGGGAATATCGATGTAACAGCACCAACCGTAACCGTTGATGTACCTGAGATCACCAACGACACTACACCGTTGATTACAGGAACCTCTGATTTGGACGCCGGAAGTACGATTACGATTACCATAACTGATGCAAATAGCACCACCTCTACCACTACGGCTACCGTGCAAGTCGACGGTACCTACAGCGTTGAGGCACCGAGTGCATTGGCGGAAGGTAATTTCTCTGTAACGGCTACCGCTGAGGACGCCGCAGGTAACAGTGCTTCAGCCACTGACACTGGCGAAATTGACGTAACCGCACCCACCATCTCGGTTAATTCTACGGGTGACACATCAGATACAACGCCTACCATTACAGGCACTACCGACCTACCTGCAGGAGCGACGGTCACAATTATAGTAACCGATGCCGACCATAATGCCCAAAGCTTCTCCGCGACAGTGCAACCTGATGGTAGCTACAGTGCAGACGTACCAAGTGCTATGGCCGAAGGTGACTTCACCATTAGCGCAACGGCGACGGATACAGCTGGTAACTCTACGTCGGCTTCTGGCGACGGAACCATAGATACCACACAACCCATTATCGCTATCGACGTTATTGGCAGTGTGAATGATCCCACACCAATTATTGGCGGTACGTGTAATGAAATTGGCGCCACTGTCAGCATTACCGTGACCGATGGAGATGGCAATGAACAAGTACTTTCTGCAACAGTACAATCTGATGGAACCTATTCGGTAGAGGTACCATCTGCACTATCAGAAGGGTTATTAACGGTTGAAGTAGAAGTTCTGGATGATGCAGGCAACTTGGCCACTGTCACAACCACAGGGCTCATCGATCTCACCGTACCTGTTCTCGGTGTCGATGCCCTTGGTACATTGAACGATGTTACACCGACTATCTCAGGTACCTGTGATGAAATTGGTGCCACTATCAGCATCACAGTCACAGACAGTGACAGTAACGAGCAGACCTTCACTGCCACCGTCCAATCCGACGGTACCTACAGCGTGGATGTACCTTCGGCAGTCTCCGAAGGCCTGCTCAATGTGGAAGTCGAAGTGCTGGACGACGCGGGTAATTTAGCGACCGTCACTACGTCTGGCCTTATCGATCTAACCCTGCCTATCCTAGGTGTGAACGCGTTGGGTACACTCAACGATGCCACCCCCACCATCTCAGGCACCTGTGATGAAATTGGTGCAACGGTCTCAATTACCGTTACGGATAGCGATAGTAACGAGCAGACCTTCACTGCCACCGTCCAATCCGATGGCACCTACAGCGTGGATGTACCTTCAGCAGTCTCCGAAGGCTTGCTCAATGTAGAAGTGGAAGTGCTCGACGATGCGGGTAACCTCGCCACGGTGACAACGTCGGGTTTGATTGACTTAACGCTGCCAATCCTAGGCGTGAACGCACTCGGAACGCTCAACGATGCCACGCCGACTATCTCAGGCACCTGTGATGAAATTGGTGCAACGGTGTCAATTACCGTCACGGATAGCGACAGTAACGAGCAGACCTTTACGGCCACCGTCCAATCCGACGGCACCTACAGTGTGGATGTACCTTCTGCGGTCTCCGAAGGCCTGCTCAATGTGGAAGTGGAAGTCCTCGACGATGCGGGTAATTTGGCTACTGTCACTACATCTGGCCTTATCGATCTAACCCTGCCGATTTTAGGCGTGAACGCACTGGGAACGCTCAACGATGCCACGCCGACTATCTCAGGCACCTGTGATGAAATTGGCGCGACTGTCAGTATCACAGTCACAGACAGTGACAGCAACGAGCAGACCTTTACGGCCACCGTCCAATCCGACGGCAGTTACAGTGTGGATGTACCTTCAGCGGTTTCCGAAGGCTTGCTCAACGTAGAGGTGGAAGTCCTCGACGATGCAGGTAATTTAGCCACCGTCACTACATCTGGCCTTATCGATCTCACCCTGCCTATCCTGGGCGTGAACGCACTGGGTACGCTCAACGATGCCACGCCCACCATCTCAGGTACCTGTGATGAAATTGGCGCAACAGTGTCAATTACCGTCACTGACAGCGACAGTAACGAGCAGACCTTTACGGCCACCGTCCAATCCGACGGCACCTACAGTGTGGATGTACCTTCAGCGGTCTCCGAAGGCCTGCTCAATGTGGAAGTCGAAGTGCTGGACGATGCGGGTAATCTGGCCACCGTCACTACATCCGGTCTTATCGATCTCACCCTGCCTATACTAGGCGTAAATGCACTGGGTACGCTCAATGATGCCACGCCCACCATCTCAGGCACCTGTGATGAAATTGGTGCAACGGTCTCAATTACCGTGACCGATAGCGATAGCAACGAGCAGACCTTTACGGCCACCGTCCAATCCGACGGCACCTACAGTGTGGATGTACCTTCAGCGGTCTCCGAAGGCTTGCTCAATGTGGAAGTGGAAGTCCTCGACGATGCGGGTAATTTAGCGACCGTCACTACATCCGGTCTTATCGATCTAACCTTGCCTATCCTAGGCGTGAACGCACTCGGAACGCTCAACGATGCCACACCGACTATCTCAGGCACCTGTGATGAAATTGGTGCAACGGTCTCAATTACCGTCACTGACAGCGACAGCAACGAGCAGACCTTTACGGCCACCGTCCAATCCGACGGCACCTACAGTGTGGATGTACCTTCAGCGGTCTCCGAAGGCTTGCTCAATGTGGAAGTGGAAGTCCTAGACGATACGGGTAATCTCGCCACCGTCACTACATCTGGCCTTATCGATCTGACCCTGCCTATCCTAGGCGTGAACGCACTCGGAACGCTCAACGATGCCACACCGACTATCTCAGGTACTTGTGATGAAATTGGCGCGACGGTCAGTATCACAGTCACAGACAGCGACAGTAACGAGCAAACCTTTACGGCCACCGTACAATCTGACGGTACCTACAGCGTGGATGTACCTTCAGCGGTCTCCGAAGGCCTGCTTAATGTGGAAGTCGAAGTGCTCGACGATGCGGGTAATTTAGCGACCGTCACCACGTCTGGTTTGATTGACCTCACGCTACCGATTTTAGGCGTTAACACTTTGGGTACGCTCAACGATGCCACCCCCACCATCTCAGGCACCTGTGATGAAATTGGTGCAACGGTCTCAATTACCGTGACCGATAGCGATAGCAACGAACAAACCTTTACGGCCACCGTCCAATCTGACGGTACCTACAGCGTGGATGTGCCGTCGGCCGTTTCCGAAGGCTTGCTCAATGTGGAAGTGGAAGTGCTGGACGACGCGGGTAATCTGGCCACCGTCACTACATCTGGCCTTATCGATCTCACCCTGCCTATACTAGGCGTGAACGCACTCGGAACGCTCAACGATGCCACGCCGACTATCTCAGGCACCTGTGATGAAATTGGCGCGACGGTCTCGATTACCGTGACCGATAGCAATAGCAACGAGCAGACCTTCACGGCCACCGTACAATCCGACGGCACCTACAGCGTGGATGTACCTTCAGCGGTCTCCGAAGGCTTGCTCAATGTGGAAGTGGAAGTGCTCGACGATGCAGGTAATCTAGCTACCGTCACCACGTCTGGTTTGATTGACCTCACGCTACCGATTTTAGGCGTGAATGCACTCGGAACGCTCAACGATGCCACGCCCACCATCTCAGGTACATGTGATGAAATTGGTGCAACGGTGTCGATTACCGTTACGGATAGTGACAGCAACGAACAAACCTTTACGGCCACCGTACAATCCGACGGCAGTTACAGTGTGGATGTACCTTCAGCGGTTTCCGAAGGCTTGCTCAACGTAGAGGTGGAAGTCCTCGACGATGCAGGTAATTTAGCCACCGTCACTACATCTGGCCTTATCGATCTAACCCTGCCTATACTAGGCGTAAATGCACTGGGTACGCTCAACGATGCCACGCCCACCATCTCAGGTACTTGTGATGAAATTGGCGCGACGGTCTCGATTACCGTGACCGATAGCGATAGCAACGAACAAACCTTCACGGCCACCGTCCAATCTGACGGTACC
>NZ_JBSWYY010000056.1:0-4900 GCF_056161325.1 Alteromonas sp. ABE4_545 | reverse complement strand
CGATTTCTAAATCACCACAATTGCGAACACGCACAGCATGAACATCAAAACTGCAAAGTATGGAGAACAGAACAACAGGAATAAATATTTTCATCATTACACATAACACCCCGCTTAGGGGCAAAAATACGTGGGCTATAATACGAGCGAAGCGAGGACAGCCCACGTGTTTTTGTCCCAGCACGCCCCGCGTGCGTCTACAGCGGTTTGTTAGAGTTCATTAGCTAAAAACAACCTACATGCTAACTGTTCGCAAAGCAAAAAGCTGCCTAGTTGACTAGGCAATGAATTGTTGGCACCTAGAGCTTCTTTTGGTATTAAATAAACTTTTGATTCGTCCCATGAAATACTGACGTCATTTGCATCTATCTGTACTAGTGCCAACAGATCATAGTTCTCGGGCAGAGAGCTAGGCCTTCTTATTTGGTTAGTTGTAGTTTTTACCTGAATAGTTTTAATAGTCACGCCTTTTAGCGCAACCAGGTCATTTCCAGAATCTTTCAACGGAGGAGCCGCTTGAATATCGAATTCCAGCAACTTCAATTGTACAAACAGCTCGCCTAACGTACCTGTTTTCATATTTTGAGTTATCGGATTTGCCAAGATTCCTCCTTGAACTCTAACGCCCCAAGCAGGGGCAATAACACGTAGGCTATTATACGGAACGAAGTGACGGGAGCCTACGTGTTAGTGTCCCGCTGACTTGGTTTGTTAGGTTACCTTGTTAAACAATACAGTCCGCTTTCATTAGCCCAACTTTCTATTTGAGCTGCTTTCTCTGGATTGCGAAGATAAAAAACATTGGTATCGTCCCAGCTTTCAAAGTACACAGCCTCTAGCTCCGGTAATACGACTTTATAAAATTGAGAGCTGTCCACGTTATGTGGTGTGCACATTAAATAATTTACTTTTGTTGTGTAAGAAGTAAATTTACGAAATAATGGCAATGCTTTATGCCAGCGCCCCCTAAAAGTAAAATTCAGAATTTCAGTATTACTCACGAGCTTTTCAGCGAATTTAATAAACTTTGAATCTCTTTCTCGTTGCTCTTCTTCGGAGACATCTGACAGAAACTTTAGTGCATCATCATGACCTAGCCAGCGGTCAAATACTGAAACAGCCATATAGGTATATTCAGAGGTGTCTTCTACAGCGACTAACTTGTCTAAATCAGGAAACTTTTCTCGCAGTTCCACCTGAGCATTCTTATTTAAAACTGAAAATCTACGCATGTTTCTACTGGTAACCTAACACCCCGCTTAGGGGCAAAAATACGTGGGCTATAATACCGAGCGAAGCGAGGACAGCCCACGTGTTTTTGTCCCAGCACGCCCCGCGTGCGTCTACAGCGGTTTGTTATGTGCCACTAACCGATTTAGCTACAACAAACCCACCGAAACCGATGGCTGACTCGATATACCAGCCGCTGTAATTATTACTTTCAAGGTAATTTACAGTAGCTTCAAAATCATCTTTCCATATGTCAACGCCATAATATCGATTCCAATTTTGGATATTATCCTTTTCTTCTTCGAAGATAGAACGAATAGGTACGTTTTCAATATCGGTGATAATCGAATGTGCCGTATGCACAAAATGATATACAGCTACTTCTGCGAAGGTGATTTCAGATAAATCAGTTTCTTTACCGGGGTAACCAAAACCCAAATATAACTTTACAGTTTTGCCATGGTCGGTAACTTCGTATTTTTGAAGATGATAATCGTGAAATCTCAACATCGCCTGTTTAGCTTCCTTGGCACATAACGCTAAGCTAAGGGGCGCAAACGCGTGGGGCATAATAGCGAAGCGCCCCACGTGTTTGTGTCCCAGCAGGCCGCGACAGCGGCTTGCGCCTTAAGCGTTTTGTTATGTGCTGTAGCCATTCGTTAAAACACCTTCCCTATGTTTTGGTTTAATTTATCGCGAGTTAAATGCGCAAGTGGTTAATGTGAAAACACAATACGAAGCGCATTGCTAAATCCCCCAACCCACTCAAAATTGCCGCGTTTACGATTAATACAACACTAAAACTATTTAGCCCAACTTATTACGGCAACACCGAAAATGCAATTTACTCGCAAAATCTAGCCAAACCAAAAACGGGTTTTTACGTAGGTTAAAAACAAAGAGTGGTTGCTGAATTTACCTGCAACCTGTCAAAAACCGACAACTTTAATGTGACTAATTCAAACACGCACATAACGCCCTAATTTGGTGGCACAAACGCGTGGGCTATACTGCGAAGCAGAGCCCGCGTGTTTGTGTCCCCAACATTTGTTTGTTAGAAGCCATTTCCCAAACATTTAAAGTAACCTGCGATATATTTTTGATAGATTTGTTGTCCTTCCTTATTGCATTGACTGCTACTGGTAATAATTTTAGAAAGATAATCTCTTAGTTCGGGGATGTGGTCCATTCTCCCTGACTTTATAAGAGCTTTCTCTTTCTCGTAATTTGGATTCGGCCCTTGAATTACGCGTTCTAAGACGGAGCAAATGATTTTTATAGCGGACCCATTGTGCAACAGAGAAAAATCAGTCTCATACCCAGTAATACTGATTTCACAGTCGATATATGTATATGGGTCAAATGTTCCATCTTCAGTGCCCATATCGTCGTAAAGAAAACCGTAATCTGCGCAGGTATAGAACATGTAAAGGATGTCCCTCAAAGCATCCTCTGCTCTCATAAATTTTTCAAAAACATCATCTGGATCTGAATTCATCTTTGGCTTCTAACGCCCCAAGCAGGGGCAATAACATGCAGGCTAAACTGGGAGCGAAGCGAGTGAGCCTGCGTGTTATTGTCCACTGCCTTGGTTTGTTAACCCAGCCACTGAACGCACGCAGCTATGCTGCCACCGCCAACATGCCTATTAAAACCTGCAAAGTTAAAAATAGTGTTTTTACCTTAAACAACGGTAAAGAAAACAACAACATATTTTTGAAATTGTGTTTTTGAGCAAGCAAAAACAACTGCGTTGACCAGACCTAAAAACAACAGTCAAACGAATACTGAAAAAGGAACTAGTTTCACCGACCTAGATTGTACGCGCCGCGCAAACCACGGGAAGAAATAACGTTTGGTGGTTGATAGCAAAATGCCCAGTTTAGCACCCAATGGCGGTTGGGTTCGAAAACACCCTTGAAGAACAAAACGCAGTCACTGAAATTCACGAAAGAGCTAACAACAACGACACTCTAAGAAATGGGGGTTAACGCCCAACTTAGGGGCAATAACACGCAGGCTAAAATTGGAGCGAAGCGACTGAGCCTGCGTGTTATTGTCCCAGTGAGCGCCAGCGAACGGCTACAGTTGTTTGTTAGCCCAGCTAGTGAATTCTCGCAGCTTTGCTGCCGGGCACCAAGGTGATTGCACAACCTAACAGCCCTTGATGCTAAAGGTTAACCATAAACAACCGCCAGAAAAACAACAACCTATTTTCACATTAGCCATTTGCTCCAACTGATAAAGCTGCGTTGCCAATGAAGCTGAGAAATGCACGATACGATTGCAGATAAAAGCGCTACTCACTAACAAAGAAAGAGAGTTCGCGCCGCGCAAACCACGGGAAGAAAATAGCCTGATTGGTTGATAGCCCAGGAAACAAAAATAGCCTATGACGGTAGGACGCTAAAACAAGAAATGCTACCGGAGTTCACCCTACAGTGATCTTTTATTTTTGAACGGATTAACGAATGGGGGCTAACGCCTAAATATGGGGCACAAACAGGCAGGCTATAATGGCGAAGCCGCCTGCCTGTTTGTGTCCCAGCCCGCTTGCGGGCGACATAATTTTTTTGTTAGGTGACATTTAAAATTACCGGCTCTTTTCTGGTGATTACGTGGATGAACTCATTGCCAGTCATGACAGAAAAATGTCTAAGCTCACCGGGGGTTGTATCATAGATTAACGTCTCTGATTTCAAATATTCTATGAGACTGGAGCTTTGATATTCTCCAACTACGCCGCCTTCCCTGCTTGCGTGAAAATCTTTTGAATGATCACATTCATCGTAAACTTGATATTGAATCGTGTCTGAAAAAACAACAAGGAATTTCTTAGGTTCCATATGCTTTTCAGAAACCCTAGAGCTTTCACTTAGCGTCAGAGTCAAGAGCCTGTCTTGATACTGAAGGTTTTCCAAGTACCAACACTGATAATTGTGAATATCTAAACATGTTTCCATGATGGCACCTAACGCCCCACTTAGGGGCACAAATACGCAGGCTATAATACGGAGCGAAGCGAAGGGAGCCTGCGTGTTTGTGTCCCAACGAGCGCCAGCGAGTGACTACAGTGGTTTGTTATACCTACTTTTTACTTACAGAGAGCACACTGTAAGCCCAAACATTTATTTTAAGTTCTTTGCAAAGATCACCATCCATGCAAATGCCACTAAACCAAATATCTCCAAACCCTATATTCAGTCCGTTATAATTATAAAATAAGTTCTTGAACTGCTGCTCTTTAACCCTTGTCAGCATTTCCGGTGTAACAATGCTGTCGTAGTTTTCAATGAATTGCTCTATGGTGTCGTAATAAACGCTACCGCTAGGATAGTTAACTCGTATCGGATACAAGTTTAGCGACGCTACCTCTTGCTTATCGCCAGATAACAAGCTTGATTTTAAATTTAAGAAGAAAGCTTCGTAGTCTAGATCACTTCTAAAATACTCGTTGAGTCTCTCATTCGAAATATCCTTAACATTGTCGGAAAATGCCGGACCACTGAACAATAAAAGAAAAATAACTAGGTAAACTCTCAATTAAACACCCTGTAGGTATAACACCCCGCTTAGGGGCAAAAATACGTGGGCTATAATAACGAGCGAAGCGAGGACGGCCCACGTGTTTTTGTCCCAGCAAGCTCCGCTTGCGTCTACAGCGGTTTGT
>NZ_JBSWYY010000055.1:0-5707 GCF_056161325.1 Alteromonas sp. ABE4_545 | reverse complement strand
GCAAGGCGTCAATAAAAGCCCTATGGGAAGGATGGTTCAAACTACAAACCATCCTTGAAGGTTACGATTTGGCCCGTTCTCTTGAGGCTGACTTGTGATCAAGAGACAGGCCTCTGTGCCGGCTTTTTTGCACCTAAAAACTTATAAAATTGGGCCAAATTTATAAATTTGAGCCATTTTGTACCGAATGTCCTCGCTACAAATACGTTTGTCTCGCTTGTTGTCACGCCTTCTGCCCACTTTGTCTACAGTCACTCTCAGATTACACATTCATAATTTTTCATGGAGGAGTCATGTTCGACAAGGGCCTATTCAGGCAACAAGCCATTGCTCACCAGCAGCATAAACTACATGGAGAAGTGTTGGTCTCTCCGTCACTGTCAGTCAAGCTGCTCACCCTATTTTTGGTTATTTGGGTTGGGGCAATTGGCGTACTGTTAATGTCTGGTCAATACGCTAAGCAAGCAGAGGTGCAAGGCTGGCTTGAGCCACCAGCGGGCATTGTGAAAGTGTTTTCGACCCTGCCCAGCAGTGAAGTGGGTCAACTTCTGGTAAAAGAAGGGGATCTTGTCGAAGCAGGGCAACCTCTGGTAAAGCTGCATGCTTTCGACAAAATGCATAGCGGCCAAAGGCTAAGTGATGCACTTGCACTCAGTTTACATAACCAACTGACCGTACTTCAGCATGCGCTAAATCATAAAGACGCCCTACTTCAACAACAAACCCAGCAATTGCATCAAGAAGTGAAAGCTTTGCGACAGGACCTAAGTGAATTAACACACATTCGTGACATCCACCTACAACGTGTCACGCTGATGAAAACACAACTCGACAGCTATGCGCCATTGGTAAAATCGGGCACCTACCCGGTGATTGAGTATCAGTCATTAGCAGCACAACTGCTTACATTACAAAGTGAATCTGAACAGTTGGACCGAGAATACGCGAAACAAACCCTGCAACATGCTCAAAAGCAAGCGCAACTCGACCTATTACCTCGACAACATCACCTGGACAAACAACCGCTATTGGCGCAAATCAGTCAATTAGAACAGCAACAATTAGAGCTACATAGTCAAAGTGAAGTGCTACTTAGAGCCAGTCGGCGCGGTCGAATTTCGGCTATTCAGGTAAAAGCAGGGCAAAGGGTGAATAATCAAACGCCACTGTTGTCAGTGGTACCAGAAACCGCCGTTGTAGAAGCAAAAATGCTGGTTCCTATCGACGCCTCAGGCTTTGTTGTAGCGGGGCAGTCTCTGGACATTCGCTATCACGCATTTCCCTACCAAAAGTTTGGCCTGTATGAAGGTACGGTGACCAGTATTTCACAGAATGTCATGTTGCCACAAGAAATGCCCCACGCACCTGTGGCCTTGCAAGAGCCGGTTTATCTCGTTACCGCGACACTTTCCCAGCAACATATCGACGCCTATGGCAAGGCGCTGAACTTGAAGTCAGGTATGACATTTTCAGCTTCGATTTCATTGGGTGAACGTTCGCTCATTGAATGGTTATTTGAACCACTAATGAGCTTAAAAGGGAGGCTATCAGCATGAGTATCTCTGCAAGCTCTTCATTACTCGCACCATTACCACTCGCCACCACAGGATGGCTAAAACGTACGCCGGTGATCCTGCAAACCGAGTCCAGTGAATGCGGACTAGCGTGCATAGCAATGGTTGCCAGTTATTATGGCCACCATACTAACCTTGCCACATTACGCCAGCAAGCAGGCGCTTCAGCAAGAGGCATAAGCTTACAAGGGTTAATGCAATTAGGCGAAAAGCTGCATTTACAACCTCGTGCACTAAAGCTCGACCTGGATGAACTACACGCGCTACAAACACCCTGTATTTTGCACTGGGACTTGAATCACTACGTAGTATTGGTGTCGGTAAAACGCAGGCACGTGATAATTCACGACCCCGCTCTCGGTAAGCGAAGTGTTTCATTCAATAAATTAAACCAACACTTTACTGGCGTTGCCTTGGAGCTCACACCTACCCAACAGTTTGTGACTAAACCCCAACCGCCTCGCTTAGGGTTAGCGCAGTTATGGCATAAATCTACCGGTATCAAGCGCAGCCTCACGGTTCTTTTATTGCTTAGTTTGCTTTTACAGATTTTCGTTCTAGTAAGCCCTTACTATCTACAAACGGTAATCGACGATGTACTTTTAAGACGAGATGCCCCGTTACTTACTGTACTCGCACTGGGTTTTGGCTTACTGGTGTTAATCGAAACGGGCACTATGTTGCTACGCAGTGTAGTGAGCCTGAATTTTGCGACCAAACTCAAACATCAACTCTCTCTCAATGTGTTTCGGCATTTATTACAACTGCCTTATGGCTACTTTATTCGTCGACACTTAGGAGACATTGTTTCTCGATTTGGCTCCCTAGGTCCTATTCGTGATTTCCTAACCAATAGCGCGATTAGTGCGGCACTCGACGGTGGAATGGCGATCATCACACTGGTGGTACTGGCCATTTATGATGTAAAACTCGCCCTCATCGTGGTGGGATTTACCCTTGTGTCTGCGCTAATCCGTTTGTTTAGCTTTCCAATCATCCGTAGTCAACATGCCGAAAGACTGGCTGCCGCAGCCAAAGAGAATAGCCACTTTATGGAGTCTGTTCGAGGTATTCAAACCATCAAACTCGCCAACCTGACCTCACAGCGCACGCACACTTGGCACAATTACTTTACTCAGACACTCAATCACGACCTAACGATTGGTCGTTGGGATATAGGCATTCGTACACTGCAACACGTTCTCTTTGGTATTGAGCATGTGCTTATTGTTTATTTTGCTGCGGTTGCCGTAATGAATAATGCATTGTCTATTGGCATGGTTTACGCCTTTATGAGTTACAAACAGCGGTTCGAAAATGCGGTGCAGCATTTGCTTTCTTGCGTGATCGAATTCGCCATGCTGAAACTGCATTTCGAACGCTTGTCCGACATTGTTCTGACCACCGCTGACACGCCTACACATTGCCCACCGCTGCTAACGAATAAAACCGATACCAACACAGTAGCGGCTCCCGTTTCAGTTACCGGGCTAACCTATCGACACGACACGTCGTCGAACCCCGTTTTCGAAGATATTCATTTACGTGTATCAGCGGGAGAGATTATCGCCATTGTCGGCCCTAGCGGCTCGGGTAAAACCACGCTTTTGAAATGTCTCGTAGGGCTATTAAAAGCCGAATGCGGTGAAGTCAAACTAGGTGAAAACCAAACTCACACACGGGTAGCGGCGGTGATGCAAGATGACCATTGCTTTGCTGGAAGCCTCATCGACAACATCGCCAATTTTGATACTGCTCCTCAACTAGAGCAAGTGATTGCCAGCGCTCAACTCGCGGGCCTGCACGAGACAATTATGGCGATGCCAATGCAATACCAAACGCTGGTCGGTGACATGGGCACCACACTCAGTGGTGGTCAACTACAACGCTTATATCTCGCTCGTGCGCTTTATCAACGCCCCCAATTATTGCTGTTAGATGAAGCGAGCAGTCATTTAGATGTATCCAGCGAACATGTCATTAACCGCCATTTAGCCGCCTTGCCCATGACCCGCATCATTATTGCACATCGCCCCGAAACTATTGCGATTGCTGACCGTGTTTTTGAACTCAACCAAGGTCGGTTAATACCAATGCAGTCAAACCCATTTCAACCGTTAACCCACAAAGTACCTCAACAAGGAGAATCACATGTTAAATAATATCAACGCCACTATTGATAGCCGCTTAAAGCGCCTGTCTAAAAGAGAGCTTCAAGTGGCCCAGAAGATCATGGAAGGCTTGCCCAATAAATCCATTGCATCGCAACTGTTTATCAGTGAGCGAACGGTCAAATTCCATTGCGCCAATATCTACCGCAAGTTGGAAATTCGCAATCGAGCGGCCTTAATGGTGCATTACTTTCGCTACCTTTATGCTCCTCAAGCCCAAATAGCGTAAGGAAAAACCAATGATAGTGATGTTAGGAGAACGCGGTTGTCGCCAATTGCAACGCCTTCAAATAGGGCTACGCCAGCGGCATGTTCCCGCTATCATTTTAGACCCCCTGGCCCAGCCACCAGCATTTCGTTTAAGTTGGTACCCTCTGGCACAACAGGGTATGTTGCACATTAATGGACAAGACATTCACTATCGCGATATCAAAGCGGTTTACTGGCATATTCCCTATCATCAAACCAATTTTGCGTCGCTACCGCCTCCACTTTACCTAAATTTGATCAACACCCTTTATTTGTCACCTGAGTTTCAGTGGGTGAACCCACTGCAATGTATGCATTTTCGCGCAAACACAGCGCATAATCTTACTGTGGCCGCAAGACTTGGGGCCAAACTGCCACCCACGTACATTGGTAATCAAGCAGGCGAAATCAGGCAGTTTTATGAAAACCACAACCATAGAGTGAAAGTGATTAAGCAATTAGATAACCACGCCAATGTTGAGTACGCCTCCCCCATTATGATCCAAGCCTATGACAAAGCCGCCTGTATTCGTAGCTTTGTCATTGGACACCAAGTATTCAGTTTTATCTATCAGGAAGAAGGCGCTGTTGTTAAGCATGCGGAGTTAGTAACGATATCTTCGGAACACGATCATTTGTGCAGACGAATATGCCGAGGATTCAATATGTACTGGTGTGCAATAGAATGGGTAATGACCCGCAATCATGAATACTTGTTTGTGGAAGCAGACCCCAGCCCTGATTTCGTCCAATTTGTCGACCTCTGCAACACCCCAATGGATGAAAGAGTGATGGAGTTGCTTACCCAGTTTTGTTAAGCCAGTCTGGTCGCTATCCTCCCCAAGTTCTACTGACCATTAGTAGCAACTTAGTATCGCCATAAGTGTCTAAATCGGTGGTATGAACCCCCAAACTAACGTCGAACGTCTGATAAGATGTCGACACGACGGCCTGCCAATGAACATAACTGTCATCATCTGGCTCCCATTGGTATTTCTCGTCATCGAGGCTGCGAGACTGGTCAACCCCCACTGTCAAGTCGATACTCTCGCTCAACGCGAACGTGTAATTCAACATAACGATGACATGCCCAGCCCCTGAGCCAAAATAATCCCATGCGTACCACATGTTAAAATCGGCATTTGCATAGTTGAACTTGGCGTAAACCTCGGCATAATTGCCGTCGTTACTGTAGCCAGCACCGTGGTAAGTGTACTGAGCAATGCCTGCATCGAGGCTCAATCCCGACACAAATTCAGTGTAATAGCCGATGTATCCATCCAGTTCTATACTGGTATCGTCGCCGTAATCGACGTTAGACCCCCATACACCCGCGTACAACCCGCCGTCCCCTACCCAGTCGATACTCGCCTGTAGCGCGGGATTTTCATTGGTTTGCGACACGCCATTAAATAAATAATCACTGGCCACCGTGCCCGTTACGCTCCAATCCGCATAGACGGAGTAAGGGTAAATAAGTGCAATAATTAATACTAAGCGTTTGATCGTACGTTGTTTCATTACCAACCCTGACTATATATATGATTCATTATAAATATAGCTAAAGGCTGACAAATTGCGTACGCAGCGATGGGTAGATAAGATAGATTCCCCCGGGCATGCCCGGGGTTCTATCGGTTACAGCTCCATTCGGAGCTGATCTGAATCCTTCCGACCTTGATGCTCAACGTAGTTCCGTATTGTGTGCTCGTC
>NZ_JBSWYY010000054.1:0-5909 GCF_056161325.1 Alteromonas sp. ABE4_545 | reverse complement strand
AATATCGGCCATCCCCATCGGGGCGCCTGGGTGTCCTGATTTCGCTTTTTGTACGGCATCAACGGCTAATACGCGGATGGCGTTAGCTGCAGGTGTGGTGGTCACTGACATCGAATCTTCCCATTTTGATCGTGGATTACCGAGAACGGCGGGTTACATTATTTACTTGATGCGGCCGCCATGTTGATAATTCAACAGTGCATATGTATGTACGTTTAACAGGTTACCGAGAGTAAACGGCCTACCCCATCGACGCAAATACGAAATTTAAATAAATAATGCGTTAATGCAAAACCGTCATCCTATCATTGTATTGGCCTTGAATAACAGCCCCTGTCAATGAGGGCATAGGTAGGGATAATTATCACCTTTAGCGTACATTTGTAAGCAAATAACTGGGTTTTCTTCGACGATTAATACTTTTCTTTGTCGGAATTCAACGTAAGTTGGTTTACACTATCGCCAGATTTTTTTGATGGTGTAAGGCATGTTTACGCGAATTAAACAGACGTTAATTGGTAGCTTTTCTATTTTTCTCTATTTCTTGAATACTTTGTTCTGGGTGCCACCTGTAGTGTTACTTTCTTTGGTGAAACTCCTTTTTCCAATTAAGGCCATTCAAACCTTCATCACAAAAGTCCTGAATTTTTGTGCGTCAGCTTGGATCAGCTGCAACAACCTCAACCAAAGAGTAACCAGTGGCACGCGCATCCAAGTAAAAGGGATAGACGAACTTTCGCTAAACGATTGGTATTTGGTCATCGCGAATCATCAGTCTTGGGTCGACATTTTGGTGTTACAACGCATCTTTAATCGCCGCATTCCGTTTTTAAAATTCTTCCTAAAGAAAGAACTCATTTGGGTGCCAATTCTTGGTGTGGCTTGGTGGGCGCTAGATTTCCCATTTATGCGTCGCTATAGCAAATCGGTTTTGGCTAAACATCCACATTTAAAAGGCAAAGACATGGAAACCACCCGCAAAGCGTGTGCAAAATTTAAATACACGCCTGTGAGTGTAATGAACTTTGTGGAAGGCACGCGCTTTACGCCGGAAAAACACGACCGCCAATCTTCGCCGTTTAATTACTTACTTAAACCCAGAGCAGGCGGTATTGCCTTTGTATTAAATGCCATGGGTGACCACCTGCATAAACTGATCGATGTCACGATTAAATATCCGGCTGGTGTTCCGTCATATTGGGATTTCGCGTGCGGTAAGGTGAAAGACATACAAGTAGAAGTTATCGTCACGCCAATAAAAACCTTGTTTCAACAAGGTGTATTTGGCCCTGATATGGCTACCGACCCAGAGCAGCGCGCTCGCTTCCAACAATGGCTAAATCAAAAATGGCAAAGCAAAGACAAATTGCTTGAGTCGATGTAATTCCTCCAAAAAATAACAAGAACAACGATTATGAGAAAAATTTTTGCGCCTATCATTTTTGTCCTGCATTTTAGCTTGCAGATAAGCAACCTTGCCTTTTGGGCGCTGCTTATTATCGCATTGGGACTCGTTAAATTTGTGATTCCCAGTAAAACGCTGCACCGCATACTCGCCCCTGTTATGCATGTGCTTATGGGCTGTTTCGGCAAGCTCAGTGTGTTGTTGATCAGACTGTTTAACCCAATCAAAATTGAATACAACATAAAGGGCAGCCTCAACAAAGAAAGTTGGTACTTACTTATAGCAAACCACCTGAGCTACCTAGATATTATTTTACTGATCGAATTTGCTGCGTTTCGTATTCCAGCGCCGAAGTTCTTTCTTAAACAGGAACTGATTTGGCTGCCTTTTGTGGGTCTTGGCGCTTGGGCACTCGACATGCCATTTATGCGTCGCTATTCAAAAGAGTACCTGGCAAAACATCCTGAGAAGAAAGGCACAGACATAGATACCACGCGTAAGTCTTGTGAGAAATTTAAGACCATGCCAACGACAGTGATTAACTTTGTTGAAGGCACGCGTTATACGCCAAGTAAACACAAAGCCAAACAAAGTACTTACACCAAGTTATTGCCTCCTAAGGCAGGCGGTATCGCGTTCACCTTAGCAACAATGGGCAACCTTTTTACAAGCATGTTAGACATCACTTTGCTCTACCCCGACAACAGCCGCCACCCTATGATATCGATGCTGAGTGGGCAAATGCGACGAGTCATCATTGATGTTGAGGTTATCGACATTCCCGAAGAAGCCAAAGGTGACTATTATAACGACCAATCATATCGCGCCCAATTTCAAACTTGGTTAAACGGTTTATGGGGCGCCAAAGACAAACGAATTGCACAGTTATTGGAGTAATTTATGCTAACAGCCGACGCGGCAAAGGAACACTTCGTCAGTCTTATTCACTTTGTATTCCCGTCGGCGACACCGGAAAGCGCAGTGTATAACCTCGCTGCCTTCGGTGTAATACTGTTTACCGCAATGAGCGCGTTTTACCTCGTTCGCCTTACTTTTGGCTTGTATATTTTACGCTTAATCAAGCACAGCCAAACCGATTGGGATGACGCACTACACAACCACGGCTTTTTTACTCGTTTAAGCCATTTGGTGCCTGCGTTACTGATATTTCTAATCACGCCGATCATCATGGCAGAAAAGAGCATATTAACGGCGGTGATGATCAAGTTGTCGATCATCTACATGATGATAGTTGCATTAGGCGCAGTATTCGCGGTGTTAAATACCGTGGAAGATTGGTACAACCATTCTAATTTCGCCAACCGAGCGCCCATTACTGGCTTCGTTCAAGTAACAAAATTGCTCCTTGCTATCTTGTTCATCTTATTGAGTATCTCGTTGATTATCGAGCGTAGCCCACTCATATTGCTGTCTGGCTTAACGGCTCTTGCCGCTGTATTGATGTTGATCTTCCGCGACACTATTTTGGGCTTTGTTGCAGGTATTCAAATTGCGGCCAACCGCATGTTTAACATGGGAGATTGGATACAGGTAGATAAGTTTGGTGTAGACGGCGAAATTTTAGAAATTGGCCTAACAAACGTGAAGGTAAGAAACTGGGACAATACCATTTCAACCTTGCCTACCTACTCATTGACCAATGAGTCCATAAAGAACTGGCGGGGCATGACGCAATCGGGCGGCAGACGCATCAAGCGCGCTATTCTCATCGACATTCATTCCATTCGTTTGTGCAACAAAGAAATGCTCCAGCGCTTTTCTAAAATCCGCTTTATCTCAGATTATATTGAAAAGAAAGTAGACGAACTCAAGCAATATCACCACGACCAGTCAATTGACGAAGCGGATTTACTCAATAGTCGTAAAATGACCAATATTGGGACGTTTCGCGCTTACCTTGAAGCCTATCTTCGCAAACACCCGAAAATTAATCAGTCGCTGGTACTCATGGTAAGACAACTGCCACCCAATGAATTTGGTTTACCCTTAGAGGTATATTGTTTCTGTGAAGACAAAGCTTGGGTGAATTATGAGAAAATTCAGGCGGATATTTTTGATCATATACTTGCGATGATGCCGCAGTTCGATTTGCGCGCATACCAGCGTGATACCTTCACGCCCATGCACGTAATGCAGGGGTTACAAGACCAAGAAGAGCCAAAAGAAAGTAACGAAAGCTGAGTAGATAAAGCCCGTTAATACTTAGCCAAAACGAACAAAAGTCTCAGAGTTGTGGGCCTATGCTTCACAACTCTGATTCAGTGATTAACGCTATGGAATTAAGACATGGCGAATGTGAGAACCACGCTCACAATCAAACCTGACACACCCAAGAAACCGTATTCAATTTTCTCTTGCAGACCTTCTGCGCCCTGTTTGGTCGACATAAAGCCCATAATGATATTGCTAAGCCCCAATACGAATGCAATTAAAACAACACCAAAAAGAATCGCGTTACCCCATTCACCCATAATGCACACCTTTGATCTTAACTGGTTATATTATGCACCATTCTGCCAGTAATGCACATGTAGACAGCGGATTAGGCACAAAGAAACCTTGATATTTGATCATGGTCAATTTGACTAATAAATTGTGAAAGTTTCCACTTTGTAGCTATTCACCGACTATCGTTAACTGCAACGAATCCATAACATGTTGTTTTAAAATAGAATTTATACTTGGCCCGTAAAATGCTCTGTCTCTTTATATAAGAACACATGCGTTTTAACGCTAACCAAACACAAAATTAGTTACAGGAACAAGCATGAAAAAGTCATTATTAGTCAGTGCATTATTCATTGGTGTCGCAGCATCAACACCCGCATTCGCAGATATCGAAATGAGCAATCAATGCGATGTAAACCTCGAAGGCCATCTTAAATATGACCACGGCAACTTGACCGTGACGATGGACAATGGCGACGAAATGCTTATTACGCCAGACCACTCGCTCCACTTTAATGGCGAAGAAGTAGCGCTAAATAGTGAGCAACAACAATGGGTTGATGATTACTACAAACAAATTGAAATCGCGATACCAATGACAGTAGAGATTGCGACCGAAGGGCTAGAAGTAGCGAGCTACGCCGTAACCGAAGCTTTTGGCGCACTATTGGGTAATGATGATGAACTAGTCGGTGAATTCAATACGTTCTTCTCGACCTTGTCTGATGAACTCAATCACAACTTCTATGCGGCCGACGGTAGCTACGCTTTTGATAGCAGTAACTTTAACGAGTCAGACTGGATTGGCGGCGCATGGGAAAACGAATTTGAAGAACGTGTCGAAGAGCTTGTTAGCAAATCCATGGGTAAGATCATGGTTTCCATAGGCACCGAAATGATGCTAAATGGCGGCAATATGGAAGAATTTGAAGCTAAAATGGAGAGCTTTGGTGACGACATCGAAACCAAAGTGGAAGGACGAACAGCAGCTTTAGAACAAAAAGCCGATGATTTGTGTGGTGTACTCGCCAAGGCAGATTACGCCGAGAACCGCTTGAGTAAGAGCATGGATATTTTAAGCGGCTTGAATATTATTGACGTAGACAACTACGACTATAAAAAGTAAGTCAGTTGTATCTTCATGCCCTATGCATAATGACAGCATAGGGCATGTCGTTAAGTTTAGCGCTGAAACAATGCACACACCGGTAACTCAGCCAAAGACGCTACAATAAAGTCGGGCTGATATTGCGCGATATCTTCACCATGATTGTAACCATAGGGCACAGCAATCACAGGGCAACCAGCTGCTTTTGCAGCGTTAACGTCTGACTTTGAATCGCCTACCATGACAGTTTGCTCTACCTCTGCGTTTAACGTATCGATCGCATGTAATAACGGTGCCGGATGAGGTTTTTTATAGCGGCATGTATCACCGCCCACTACCACATCGAAATAATCGAATAGCCTAGTCTTTTTGAGTAAAGGCACGGTAAACTCATAGGCTTTGTTGGTCACGCAAGCCATTCTTATCCCTTGCTCTTGCAGCCACGTGAGGCCCTCAAGTACGCCAGGATACACCATGCTGCGCTGGGCGTGATTCTCGTGATAAGTCTGCAAAAAAACCGCCAGTGCTTGCTCAAATTTCTCTCCGCTTGGCTCGCCTTCCATCGTATTGGCAACAGCACGTGCAACGAGTTTTTCAATACCGTTTCCCACCCAGTCTCGCACGGCGTTGATTCCGCGTTCGGGTAAGCCAACCATCGACATGGTTTTATCGATACAATAGGCCAAATCAGGCACGCTATCGACCAAGGTGCCGTCGAGGTCAAAAAGTACATATCGGATTTTCCTCAATCGCACTAATACAACTCCTATTTGGTGACGTCATTTCCCCAAAAAAAAGAGCAACTATACCAGTTGCTCTCAGACTGTTGAAAAAGCCCTAGACGAAAGTCTGGGGCTTTGATCTAATAGGCATAGTGAAATTCGGAGTGTTCACCATGCTAACCCCAAAATCCCCACAACAATACGA
>NZ_JBSWYY010000053.1:0-6528 GCF_056161325.1 Alteromonas sp. ABE4_545 | reverse complement strand
ACACCCCGCTTAGGGGCAAAAATACGTGGGCTATAATAACGAGCGAAGCGAGGACGGCCCACGTGTTTTTGTCCCAGCAAGCTCCGCTTGCGTCTACAGCGGTTTGTTATGCGTAATGCCTGTACAACCTAGTTTGAACGTTATTCATATCTACAAGTGTTGGTTTGGTAATTGAAGCTTCCGCCACGGTCCAAACACTTATCGATTTCCAGTGTTTGCGAACTAGAATTAAAGAACATTGTAACCAACGCAAACATGACGCCCCAAAATATCAGACCGACAAAGAACACTCTAAAGCTTTCTCGGTTGACGTTGGAAGAAAACAAACGACATATACGGTAGCCCGCACCACGGCACAAAATCTCAACTACGACCTCAGTGACGCAATAGCTGATGAACCTCACTATTCCTAGACCGAATTCTGATAATGCCTCGATAATCATCGTTTAAATCCATTTACGCATAACGCCCAACTTAGGGGCAATAACACGTAGGCTAAAATGGGAGCGAAGCGACTGAGCCTACGTGTTATTGTCCCAGTGAGCGCCAGCGAACGGCTACAGTTGTTTGTTAGGCATTTAATCAGATGCCAGATAATAGCCTGCATAATTGTTCGCAGAATCAAATTGAATTATTAGCCATTCGTAGTCAACACCAAAGTAACTATCTCTTTGCGGGCCCGTTGGGTAGGACAAACTCGGACCTTCTCCGTCAGGGTCCATTTTTGTAGAGGGCGAACCAAGTAAAACAATTATTTGCTCCCTGCTTTTTCCAGCGAGATTTTCATTTATTAAGCTTCCAAGCATCTGTTGTCTGACGGAATTTTCTCCTTCTCTCCAATTGGCAGATTCTGATTTTTTCCAAATGGAAGATTCAAAGTTTAACTCATATGAACCCGCAGGTAAGACTTGCTTTGAGCAACTACCGAGTAAAATGAGAAAGAAAAAGATATGTGATTTCAAAACGATGCCTAACGCTAAGCTAAGGGGCACAAACGCGTGGGGCATAATAGCGAAGCGCCCCGCGTGTTTGTGTCCCAGCAGGCCGCGCCAGCGGACTGCGACTTGAGCGTTTTGTTATGTGCTGAAACCATGAGTTAAAACACCTTCCCTATGTTTTGGTTTAATTTACCGCTAGTAAAATGCACAAGTGGTTAATGTGAAAACACAATGCGAAGTGCATTGCCAAATCCCCTAACCCACTTAAAACAGCCGCGTTTACGATTAATACAATTCTACACTATTTAGCCCAACTTATTACGACAGCAATGAAAATGCAATTTGCTTCCAATATCTAGCCAACGAAAACCTAATTGCTACTTAGGCTAAACACAAACAATGATTGTTGAATTCACCTTTGAGATCGATAAAACCGACAACTTTAAAGCGACTAATTCAAACACGCACATAACGCTAAGCTAAGGGGCGCAAACGCGTGGGACATAATAGCGAAGCGCCCCGCGTGTTTGTGTCCCAGCAGGCCACGCCAGTGGACTGCGACTTAAGCGTTTTGTTATGTGCTGAAACCATGACTTAAAACACCTTCCCTATGTTTTGGTTTAATTTACCGCGAGTAAAATGCGCCAGTGGTTAATGTTAAAGCTTGATGCGAAGTGCATAGCTAAATCCCCTAACTCACTTAAAAGTTGAGCGCTTAGGATTAATACAATACTAAAACTATTTAGCCCAACTTATTACGACAGCACTGAAAATGCAATTTACTCGTAACATCTAGCCAAACCAAAAACGTTTTTTGCATAGATTAAAAACAAACATTTGTTGAAGAATTTACCTGCGAACTATCAAAAAACGACGACTTTAAAGTGACTAATTCAAACACGTACATAACACCCCGCTTAGGGGCAAAAATACGTGGGCTATAATATCGAGCGAAGCGAGGACAGCCCACGTATTTTTGTCCCAGCAAGCTCCGCTTGCGTCTACAGCGGTTTGTTATGTGCCGCTGCTAAACACTCATCATCGCCCAATAAACCATTGGCCAAAAAAGACCAAACAATAAACACAGAATACTAGAGGCTATTAGTGGCTTATGGCTACGAGATTTATAGGCCCATATGAAAAAACAGACCGAGCCCCATGATAAGGGTGACAACTTCCAGCTTAATGGGATAATCATAAATATCAGCCAACCAAAGGGCACCATGAGACTACACCCTATTGTTTCTTCTAAAATGCGTAGATTCCACACTGCATTTACGTGAGACCAATAAGATACTCCTATCGCTATACCAATAAATGAAGAAACCCATCCGGCGAAGAACCATGTGGTTGTAAGCTTTATCCTCTGTCTATCCATGATTTATAAATACCACTAAAGGCACATAACACCCCGCTTAGGGGCAAAAATACGTGGGCTATAATACCGAGCAGCGCGAGGACAGCCCACGTGTTTTTGTCCCAGCAAGCTCCGCTTGCGTCTACAGCGGTTTGTTATGCTTCATCGTTGCTTGAAAAAGCCAAGGCTGTTAGAAACGCTTTTAACAAGCCCCAACCAATTGATAAAAAACCAACTAAAAATACAGAACTAGTTGAACCAGCTCCCCGCCCTAAATCAATATCGATTCCATCAGCTATAAAATAGCCTGTTGGAATACACACAATTATTCCCAAAGCTATAAAACCAAGAGACTTTTTATATTCTTTGAGTTTTTCTTTTTTAGTCAAGAGATCTCAAATCCTTTTGAAGCATAACACTAAGCTAAGGGGCAAAAGCACAGTGCGATAATCGCGAAGCCGCACTGTGTTTTTGTCCCAGCGACCCGCGCAGCGGGATGCGACTTAAGCGTTTTGTTAGCTGTATTATTCCGCGTAAGTATAGTTTGAAGAATCATGATCATCTGAGTAATTGGAGTGTTTACCTGCTTCTGAAATATTAATCAATCTACTTTGACTAGGTTCTGTTAATTTGGTACTTATATTAAAACGTGGATATTTTCCAAATATTTCAGGGTGTAACTCAGCGGCAACAGAAACATCCGATTGAGATACATATCGACCTGCCCAATCTTCAATTAAGTGCTTTAAAGCGTAACCTCTACTCGACTTACGCTTTAATTTCAATTGAGCATCTAACCATTCATAAGCTATTCGAACACAATCAGGGTGTTCATGATGTGGTGACTCCAAATTGTAATCAGTAGTCTTTTTTGCTTTTTCAATTTGCTCATCAGTTAACATTAGACTCTCCATTTACTCAATATTTGAAATACAGCTAACGCCCAACTTTGGGGCACAAATACGTAGGCTAAAATACGGAGCGAAGCGAAGGGAGCCTGCGTGTTTGTGTCCCAGCGAACGCAGTGAGCGCCAACAGTTGTTTGTTAGTTCTCATTGTCTTCTAAAACGAAATCAAGTTGTACCTTTAAGTCAGTTTGCCGTACTGCAATGCCATCAACGACCTTGGGCTTGTACTTCCATTTTGAAAGTGCTTTGACCGCTTCGCTATCAAATTTTCCAGATGGCGATGAATCTAAGATTTTTATGTTATCGGTAGTTCCGGATTCAGTTATGTCAAAAGACATGCGAACCCAGCCTTCAAGTGCCTCATTTGTTTCGTTATCTAAGTTTGTTGCAGCCTCACTACCAAAGCAATATGTTGAGACACACACACCAACTAAGGCTGAAATTAAAAAGAGTAAAACTTCCTTTTTCATTAATCTTCCTCGAGAGAACTAACTTCCAAATATGAGGCGCAAGCCGCAGGGCATAATAGCGTAGCGCCCTGCGGTTTTGCGTCCTAGCCCGCAACAAGCGGGCGAATATAATTTGCTTGTTATGCGATAAAAAGATGAATGCACGTGGTTTTGCCACCACAACTTACTTATACAACCGCACAACAACATGTAATAAAAACTTACCTTAAAACAACCCTGTGCGAAAAGCCAGATGTTGCCAAGGAAACCAAAACAACCACGACGATAAACAACAAACCATGCTGACTATTGGCTTTGCTGAATGAAAATAATGAAAGGATTTAAAGCTTTAGAAAAAGGAAAGCTGGTAGGTACAAATACAACCTAGCAAAACATCCTTTTAAACTTAAACCCCCTACCCAATCCATTTATTTTTCAGTCGGGAATAAGTCGCATAACACCCCACTAAGGGGCGATAACATATGGGCTAAAATTAGGAACGAAGTGACGCAGCCCATGTGTTAGCGTCCCAGCGAGCAGCGCGAGTGCCTTGAGTGGTTTGTTATACGCTATTACCTGCTCCATGAGCAACCCACCAACTAAACAAACTTATACTAAGAGCGAGAATTATCAATTCTGCACTTGCACCAAAAAATAAAATTATTGGAACCAATGAAGCCAAGCATAAGTAATGTGGTTTAAATAGATTTAGTTTGTTTAAAGCAATTGCAACGGGAACACCATATAAGAAGTTGATTGGATAAATAACAATTAAACTTAGGCTAGCCGATACGAAACTGCCGGCTAGAGTTTGAAATAAACCATTTTGGTCAATGGTGAAAAGTAGCATTATCGGAAAGGCTACTAGTGGGCCAAGAGTTGCACCTTTAAAAATATCTGAATTTGTCACCATGGCGTATAACTTTCCAATAACGGGCGCAGACATGTGGGGCATAATGGCGAAGCCGCCCCGCGTGTATGCGTCCCAGCGAACGTAGTGAGTGTGTTAATTGGGTTGTTATGTGCTACCACTTATTTTTATAAAACCTATAATTCCGATGCTTAAAAGGATTGCATATATCCAACTTTGTGCACAAGTATTTGTATTTTTCTCCCCCGGCTGACGGCTGGAAACAAAAAGGAAGATTCTGTAATAAATGAGCGTATGGACTATCGAATACAAGAAAACGCTTAAAACGAGGTTTGCTACATAGGTCTGCAACAGAATGTGCTTACCCACGTTGAAATATTCCATATAAATAAGCGACAAAGCTGAACCGGTAAAAAAGTTTATTGGATATGAATACTTTCTAAAGAGTCCCATTGCTTAGTCTCTATTTCCCACGAAGTAAGAACATTTCCTTTTTAAACTGTCATACTCATAACGGCACATAACGCCCAACTTAGGGGCAATAACACGCAGGCTAAACTTGGAGCGAAGCGACTGGGCCTGCGTGTTATTGTCCCAGTGAGCGCCAGCGAACGGCTACAGTTGTTTGTTATGTTTTACACGCCGCCATTTACTGCCACCCAATACATTAACCCAATAAATGTGGAAAGTGGTAATGCCAACAATAGGCTTGCACTAGCTTGTAGACGACTGTGCCCTTTAACTAACGCAATAACTCCAATTACTACCGCAATTATAGATATTGGGAATGCTAATAAAGCAATGTAAAACGGCAATTCATGCAAAATATTTTGACTATTCGATGCGGCGAGCTCCCAATATACAAAAATGAAAGTAATTCCAATTACCCACCCAGCTAAGGAAGTTTTGAGTGCCATTCGGCCCAAATTTCTCATTTAGTTACCACGAAACATAACACCCCGCTTAGGGGCAAAAATACGTGGGCTATAATATCGAGCGAAGCGAGGACAGCCCACGTGTTTTTGTCCCAGCACGCTCCGCGTGCGTCTACAGCGGTTTGTTAGGTTTCTTCGCATTGTATAAGTGGACTCTGAACCCCCGAGTAAACACTGTTTGGCTCTATACTTCCATCAAACTCTGACCACCAGTAATTGATTTTATCTAACCACCAAAGAGCTTCTTTTTCAGATATTTCAACAAGCTCAGGCGTAAGCAAAAAATACTGGACGCCAACACCCGAAATCATATGCTTACCTGAATATTCAATTGTACCGACGGGTTGACCCCATGCATAAAACTGACTTGTAAATGTATTAATTCCTTTGCACAAAGGGAGCGCTACATAATCGGCAGGATAGACTTTAACATTTAAGACAATGCTAGAATTATATTCTATGTTAATTATCCTAAAGTCACCTCTTGGCGGTCCATATGCCAAAGGTCTTTGAATGATAATGGCATTTACAGTATTTATTTCGGAAATATTGAAGCTAGCCTTAGGTTGGTAAGTTTCTAAAAGTTCTTTACTCGGCCGATTTATGCTGCAACCAACCAAAATAAGTAAGATGAAAAATAGCAAAAATAACTTCATAGCTCACCTAAAACCTAACACCCCGCTTAGGGGCAAAAATACGTGGGCTATAATAACGAGCGAAGCGAGGACGGCCCACGTGTTTTTGTCCCAGCACGCCCCGCGTGCGTCTACAGCGGTTTGTTATGCGAACTCTTGATTAGCCCTTGTTCCATTGCTTTGCTGCTCCTAACGTTGTACCTAAAGGAAAGAACGATGCAACAACCAAAAAGTAACGTGAACCATCTATTTCGGCTAATCCAAAGATTCCTGAAATCAAGAAATACAATGCTCCGAAAATGCCAAAAGACCAAAAAAACAAAACGCGAATTCAACTCCGAAGTGCACCACTCCCCAAATTAGGCCGCCTTGCGTAATTCATCGAATACCGCGGCTGGTTGCCTGAAGCCGAGACACTTTCTCGGTCTGGCATTT
>NZ_JBSWYY010000052.1:0-7356 GCF_056161325.1 Alteromonas sp. ABE4_545 | reverse complement strand
AGAGCGTCCCCATGATGCCCTGAATGATCTGACACCATGGGAATATTTAACCAAGCATGAAATGGCCGAAATCTCTAATTATGGATGTAACTAATTAAGGGAGGTTTACAATATGGCGGCGTAATCCTAAGAAAATGGTGACAGTTCATTCAGATCAAGGAAGCCAATATACGAGTCATGATTGGCAACACTTCCTTAAACTAAATGGCCTTGAAGGCAGCATGAGCAGACGCGGTAACTGCCATGATAATGCGGTAGCTGAGAGCTTCTTCCAACTGCTGAAACGTGAGCGAGTAAAGCGAAAAGTCTATTCAACAAGGGACGATGCTAGAGGTGATATCTTTGATTACATAGAAATGTTCTATAACAATAAGCGAAAACATGGTTCCAATGATCTGCTTTCGCCAGTAGAGTATGAAAAGCGATATCAAGAACGGCTGAGAAGTGTCTAGATTATTGGTGTCGATTCACTTTGTTATGTGCTGAAACCATGACTTAAAACACCTTCCCTATGTTTTGGCTTAATTTACCGTGAGTAAAATGCGCTAGTGGTTAATGTAAAAACACAATGCGAAGCGCATTGCTAAATCCCATAACCCGCTTAAAACTGACGCGTTTACGACTAATATCCAACTAAAAATTGTTGCGTCCAACTTATTACGTCAGTACTGAAAATGCAATTTACTTGCAATATCTAGCCAAACTAAAAACTATTTAATTCTTGAGTTTACCAATAACAGTGATTGCTGAATTCAACTGCGAATTGACTACCACCGACACTTTGAAGTGACTAATTCAAACACGCACATACCCCCCGCTTAGGGGCAAAAATACGTGGGCTATAATACCGAGCAGAGCGAGGAAAGCCCACGTGTTTTTGTCCCAGCAAGCTCCGCTTGCGTCTACAGCGGTTTGTTATATAACAACTTAATACAACCTCTGCACCAGATCTAACAGTACAAAGAACACGAACATTAAACACAAAACTAATTTTACTGATTTATGTTTATCAGCTCCAAAAGCTGAATAGAGTACTAATGATAGAGAGGTTATTACACCAAAGAAATAAATCCCTGGATGAAAAATAGTTGCCGCATGAAAATAACAATAAGACACATAAATACACATGAGCACCAAACCAAGAAGCCAAACACACTTTGGTGATATCAAATATTCTAAAAAGTCTTCCGTTTTATTGAGCAAATAAGCCATTTTCATTTCCCAATTTCCTTTTGGTATATAACGCCCGCATAACGGGCAAAAATACGTAGGCTACAATTACGAGCGAAGCGAGGGAGCCTACGTGTTTTTGTCCCCAGCGAGCGCAGCGAGTGGTTAATGCGTTTGTTATAAGCCGTATTAAATACAATCTAGTTGCACATAACAACCTGTAACCAAAGCAAAAAGCGGCCATAAAAAACAATTAATAAATGCTAAGAAAGCAGAAATCACGTGACGTGTATTGGGCCTATTTTTTCGAGTCAGCCACGTTAAAAAATGACATACGATAATTGGAACTACAAATACTATTGCGCTGAAGGTTATGAGGGCCATTTGCTTTGTCTCTCGCACGTACATTGATGACGAGGAAAAATATGAGTAGAGAAATCCCAAAAGCAACCCTACTAACGACAAGACGAGTGCCGCTCTGTTTCCGTACCGACTGATTACATAGTAATGAAGTTCAATCCATAAAAATGTACAAACAAATACACTTATAAATAATACTGCCAAACTCAAATTCCCTGTGGCTTATAACACCCCGCTTAGGGGCAAAAATACGTGGGCTATACTAACGAGCGAAGCGAGGACAGCCCACGTGTTTTTGTCCCAGCACGCCCCGCGTGCGTCTACAGCGGTTTGTTAGCTGCCAACACTTTCAGTTCACTGAGCAATTCTTCACTGTAAAAGCTAAGTACCTGTGTCTGGCTACACGACTGCAATTTCATTTCATATATCCTCGGCTGAAGCAAGTGCCAAAATGCTTACTAATATCTCGGTACTCGTCCTTTGCTTTAACCTTTAAAAGTATGGTTCCCGAAAGGTACTCTGGAAATGATAAATTACTTTCTGTAATAACTTCTCCTTTATATTTTAAAATACCTTCTAAACAAGCGCGTTGAGAATCATTTACTGCAAAATAATCATATCTGGACTCAGACTCACTCAAGATGTGTGAAGCTAACGTGAAGCCAATAGCTGATAAGAAACATCCGGCAAGAAAGGGAATTATGAGTTTTCTATCCATACAAAAATTTCCGTAGCGCCTAACACCCACATAAGGGGCAGTAACACGTGGGCTAAAATCCGAGCGAAGCGACAGAGCCCACGTGTTACTGTCCCAGCGAGCCTGCGAGCGACTTAATGTGATTGTTATATCGCGAGTTTGCCTGCGGCCTCAGAGTCTATAGATTGGTTTATTTTGTGTTGAAAGTAAATGACATGAAAAAAGCTACTTAGGAAAGGATCTAGCCACAGCATGTTGCCTTTAGAGGCACCATTAATTCTGTTGATCCTATTCCTCACTTTGATGATCCATACAATATGAAAAATTGTCGATAGCAGGTGAAGAAGTTTAGCTGTGATTAATAGTGCTGTTGGTGCAGGGAAAAGAAAATAATAGACAAGCCCAAGAAGAGAAAGTAAGTGAATAGAGATCGCGGTTGATGTGAAAGCTTTTGAAATATGAATATCTGTACTTGAATTGAGTATTTTAGTCAGTTGCCAGAGACGAAAAATGACGTAAAGCCCAAAAGTTAAAACACATAAGGCTAGAACTACGGCTACAGATTTCTCTTTAAACACACCATCAGACCGAGACATTTCTTCTTCCTTGAAATAAACGCTGAAACATTAATGCGGTCTTTTGTCTATTTTTCAAGCGTGAAGAATTTGCTGGAATGTTCCTTCGCGATATAACACCCCACTAAGGGGCAGTAATACGTAGGCTAAAATTAGGAGCGAAGCGACAGAGCCTACGTGTTACTGTCCCAGCGAGTGAAGCGAGAGCCTTAAGTGGTTTGTTATGTTTCAAACCGCCGAAGCTTGAATGTGTATTCATTGCTTACTTTAAGACGCAAAACTTTATTGCTTTTGTTAGGTCTGTACTTTCGCCAATCCCATTCATTATCGATAAGAATAATGTTTGAGATACCAAAACGATTCAAGTCTTCAATAGAATAATCCCAACCTGTATTATATTGTCCGAACAATTGTAATATTTGTTGCCACCAGGTTATCTGAATTTGTCCATAGACGGTTAAGAGATTATCCACTCCTAGTTTTTCAAACAATAGTGCTTCCCTTTCTCTCATGGGAATAAGGTATTCAGATAGAAAATTTTCTGGCACTCCATCAGTGTTCCAATTTTTTTGCCAAGCACTTCCATGCCATATCAAAACAGAATTTTTCCTGAGATACTTTTTATTTGCTGCAGTGAATACATAGTTAGCACATGACGATGCGCAAAGGTTTGCTACTTCTATATCTAAATTGTGCTCACGAACCCATTCCCCAAGCTCCATTCCTAAACCAATCTCGCCTCCGGGGCTAGAAATTATGAGCTTTTTCGGCTTTGTATCAGCTTTGTGAAAGGCTTCAAAAACGTTCTGATTCAGATCCTTAGTAATAGCTCCTTCATACACTAAGTCCCCACTCTTGAATCCTGCGAATACCATTTTCTCATTTTGGTACTGCTCATTTTCCTTTGACGTGCACGCAGTAAGACAGAGAACAATCACGATGATAAAGATTTTCAAATCACTTCCCTTTGAAACATAACACCTAAATATGGGGCACAAACAGGCAGGCTACAATGGCGAAGCCGCCTGCCTGTTTGTGTCCCAGCCCGCCTGCGGGCGACATAATTTTTTTGTTATGTACGATTAAAAAACTACCTTGTAGCAACTGCCCCTAACCCTTAAAACGAGTTTTGAATAAAGAATAAAAGGTAGATGCTAATAGTACTATTAGAGTAAGCAAACCTAACCATAGAGATGCCAAGTAATAAAAGACAGTTGCAGTGCCTGAGGAAACGGAAAATAGCCCACAATCATAGCCGCATGTTTCCATTCTATATGCCGAAAATGCGAATATAGCTAGCAAACATATAAAATCGATCAGGCTAATATTCCTTATTTTTCTCAGCACTCAAAACTCCATTTTTATAGCTAAGTACATAACACCCGGCTTAGGGGCAAAAATACGTGGGCTATAATACCGAGCAGAGCGAGGACAGCCCAAGTGTTTTTGTCCCAGCACGCTCCGCGTGCGTCTACAGCGTTTTGTTATGTGCTGAAACCATGACTTAAAACACCTTTCCTATGTTTTGGACTTATTTACCGCGAGTAAAAGGCGCAAGTGGTTAATGTAAAAACACAATGCGAAGTGCATTGCCAAGCCCCCTAACCCACTTGAAATTGCCGCGTTTACGATTAGTACAAAACTAAAACCACTTAGCCCAACTTATTACGACAGCACTGAAAATGCAATTTACTTGCAATACCTAGCCAAACAAAAAAAGTTTTTTACTTAGGTTAAACACAAACAATGATTGCCGGATTAACCTGCAAATTGACTACAACAGACAACTTTAAAGCGACTAATTCAAACACGCACATAACACCCCGCTTAGGGGCAAAAATACGTGGGCTATAATAATGAGCGAAGCGAGGACAGCCCACGTATTTTTGTCCCAGCAAGCTCCGCTTGCGTCTGCAGCGGTTTGTTATGCAACGGTTTTACGGTTTAACCAATGCAAATAAATACCTACAAAAACTAACAGCGGTAAACATAACGTTGAAAGCCAAGCCATTACCCTAAGTACTTTTTTGTACCAATTAGCGTTAACCTTAAATTTTAATGATGCCAGAGATACCAAGATTAATCCTGGTAGCAGAACGATAATGCTGACAATTTGCTGAACTATAAATGTAGAAATCTCGCCAGCCAGTATTTTAGGGTCTGCACTGCCGCCAGTTGTACTGAGAGTAATTACGGTCGAAATGATTGCTAACACAAAGCTAATACTAGTGAGTAGTGCAGGAATAATAGGGATTAATGCAATTAAACCTATCAGTCCTAGTATCCTTGATTTGTCCAAAGTTAAAAAATCCTTTGAGTTGCATAACACCCGCATAAAGGGCGATAACACATGGGCTAAAATTAGGAACGAAGTGACGCAGCCCATGTGTTATCGTCCCAGCGAGCTTGCGAGCGATTTAATGCGTTTGTTATGTGCCGCTTACTACATTGTGGGTGTCTTTTTTAGGATTAGTTATAGGCCAACCCATTTCCTTTGCCACTTCTTTAGCAAGCAACCTGATATTATCCCACCTAGGGTCAGCATGTAATGACTCTGCGTGGAGATATAATGATTCATGCTCTTTACCTGAATTCTGAAGAATGAAAGTGTCCAACTTTTCGATAGATGATAGTTGGACTGGGGTAAAGGTACTTATCTTCAAGTCGTTGACACAATCCCCAAACTCAATAACCAATTCATCACCGACATGTACGTGATCTGGAAAAAGTGATTCTTGTACCTTCGCAGATGCTGCAAGTGCCATGATCGATTTTTTAAAGTTGCACATATGTATCCCTAGGCACATAACGCTAAGCTAAGGGGCGCAAATGCGTGGGGCAAAATAGCGAAGCGCCCCGCGTGTTTGTGTCCCAGCAGGCCGCCCCAGCGGACTGCGACTTAAGCGTTTTGTTATGTGCTGAAACCATTTGTTAAAACGCCTTCCCTATGTTTTGGACTTATTTACCGCGAGTAAAGTGGACAAGCGGTTAATGTTAAAGCTTGATGCGAAGTGCGTCATAAAATCTCCCACCATGCTTTAAATTGCCGCGTTTACGATTAAGACAATAAAACTATTTGGCCCAATTTATTACGACAGCAATGAAAATGCAATTTACTTGCAACATCTAGCCAACCAAAAACGGGGGTTTACGTAGGTTAAAAACAAAGAGTGATTGCTGAATTTACATATGAGCTAGCTAAAGCCGACACTTTAAAGCGACTAATTCAAACACGCACATAACACCCCGCTTAGGGGCAAAAACACGTGGGCTATAATAACGAGCGAAGCGAGGACAGCCTACGTGTTTTTGTCCCAGCACGCACCGCGTGCGTCTACAGCGGTTTGTTATGTTGCGACTCGGCTACGAAGAAAGACAATTTAATGCCTACCACGTTTGACTGTTAAACCAGTAAAACATATACATGAGTACTACAGTCAATTGGACAAAATAAAGCACTTTGACGTAATTTCCTCTTCGAATTAACTCTGAAACCCTTTTAGGGGTTGTGTGGTCAACTTTATAACTGAAAAAGAAAACCATATTCGTAAAGCTCTGAAGTGGATTGCAGAAACTGATTTTTTCAATTATTCGAGCATCTTTTCCGAGAGCTGATTTGAGCTTTTTAACTACTCGGTTTTCAACGCTAGACATCACAAAGGTCGTGATAAGCGCACAAATATACAGCACAAATGTTGGTGATATTTCAAAATTTCCCATTGCTCATCCTTAGCAACATAACACCCCGCTTAGGGGCAAAAATACGTGGGCTATAATTACGAGCGAAGCGAGGACGGCCCACATGTTTTTGTCCCAGCAAGCTCCGCTTGCGTCTACAGCGGTTTGTTATGTGCTAACAATTTAGTTTCGGCAACCACTGAACATTGCCAGAGACCCTCTTAAATTCAATAGGCTGTAGCCTAATGTGTGAACCTGATACGACAAATTCTGGAATGCTTATCTTTAACCAATTTTCGCTAAGTTCCCCAATGCTAAATTCTCCGCCAAATGATTTATCATATTCGAAGCTCATTCCTTGATACCTTTGAATAACCTTGCCTCCAACTAGCACATTATCTTTCCATTCATCTATCTGATAAGTCTTACTTTCTGAATTACTTGAAGAAACAGAAATTTTATCTGATTGAAGCTCTACTATTTTGTTTTCAGCTATTTCAAAATGAATTAACAGATTATAAGAGCCTTCAATATCAGACTGAAGTGAGGCATTTAATAAAACGCCTTCTTCTAAAGGGATTTCAATTTTAATTTTGTTGCTATTAGCGTCACACGTATTTGATGATGCGACTCCGAGAGGGTGAGAAGGCTCATAATAAACTCCTCGCGGTTTAGCGATGCAACCTACTAACACTGCAGATAATATTATTAAAAATAACCTCATAGGCATCCCAGCAAGCCCCGCGTGCGTCTACAGCGGTTTGTTATTGTAAACCTCCCCTAAAATAGCGACATACCTTTTTAGAGTTCTTCGGCGTAAACTGAGCCAAGAAAGGAGAACTCCTGATGAAAAAGTCTCGATACACAGAAACGCAG
>NZ_JBSWYY010000051.1:0-7556 GCF_056161325.1 Alteromonas sp. ABE4_545 | reverse complement strand
TGTGATGAGACTCGTACTTCCATCTTCGTAGCATACAGGCCTCGGACTCATTCATCCACGGGTAAACCCGTGGTGTTCTGTCGCTTCGCGACCGGTCACATAAAAAAGCCGAGCAATGCTCGGCTTTAGAATGACAAGATGGAAAGAGGTATACGGCGCTACAAAATAAACCGGCTAAGGTCTTCGTTATCCACTAACTCATCGAGATACTTGTTCACGTAATCCGCATCAATAGTGATTGACTCACCGCTCTTCTCAGACGCATCAAAAGAAATATCTTCCATCAAGCGTTCCAACACAGTGTGTAAACGGCGAGCACCGATATTTTCAGTGCGCTCATTCACTTGCCATGCGGCTTCAGCAATGCGTTGAATGCCAGTATCTGTGAATTCCACAGACACGCCTTCGGTTTTCATTAACTCAACATACTGTTCAGTAAGTGAAGCATTAGGCTCAGTAAGAATACGCTTAAAGTCGTTCACTTCCAGAGCAGACAACTCAACGCGAATTGGCAAGCGGCCTTGCAACTCAGGGATAAGATCAGACGGCTTACTCATTTGAAATGCACCAGAGGCGATAAACAAGATGTGGTCCGTTTTCACCATACCGTGCTTGGTTGATACGGTAGAACCTTCAACCAATGGCAGTAAATCGCGCTGCACACCTTCGCGTGAAACATCGGCAGAAGTATTGCCTTCACGCTTACAAATCTTGTCGATTTCGTCGATGAATACAATGCCGTGTTGCTCAACTGCTTCAAGAGACTTCTCTTTCAACTCTTCTTGATTCACTAGGCGTGCAGCCTCTTCTTCAATCAGAATTTTGTAGGCGTCTTTGATTTTGAGCTTTTTCTTTTTCTTTTGGTCACCCGACAAGTTCTGGAACATGCCCTGAAGCTGGTTGGTCATTTCTTCCATACCAGGAGGTGCCATAATCTCTACACCGACTTGAGCTTGGGCTACGTCGATTTCAATTTCTTTGTCGTCGAGTTTACCTTCGCGCAACTTCTTGCGGAAAGCCTGACGGGTACCGCGATCTTCCACGTTTTCTTTTTGTCCCCACACATCTTCTGGTGGTGGTACAAGTACGTCTAGAATACGTTCTTCCGCCGCTTCTTCAGCGCGGTAACGTACTTTTTTCATTTCTTGCTCTTTGGTCATTTTTACCGCGATATCAGCAAGATCACGAATAATCGACTCAACTTCTTTACCCACATAGCCCACTTCGGTGAACTTGGTCGCTTCAACTTTAATGAATGGCGCATTGGCCAGTTTTGCCAAGCGGCGAGCGATTTCGGTTTTACCCACGCCGGTAGGGCCGATCATCAAGATATTTTTAGGTGTAACTTCTTGGCGCAGTTCTGGCTCTAACTGCATACGACGCCAACGGTTGCGCAGTGCAATCGATACTGCGCGCTTAGCTGACTGCTGACCAATAATATGGCGGTCCAGCTCATGGACAATTTCTCTAGGTGTCATTTCAGACATACAAAAACCCTTATTCCTGTCTTTGTTAGTAGTGGTGCAATGCCCACCGAATGCCGAATTTAGTATTCCAGCATTTCTACTGTTTGGTTCTGGTTGGTGAACACACAAATGTCACCCGCGATATGTAGTGCTTTTTCGGCAATGTCTTTGGCTGACAACTCAGTATTTTCCAACATAGCTGTTGCTGCCGCTTGTGCATACGGGCCACCAGAGCCAATTGCAATCAAGTCATTCTCGGGCTGCACTACATCGCCGTTACCGGTAATAATTAATGACGCCGTTTCATCAGCCACGGCAAGTAAAGCTTCGAGACGTCGCAGCGCTCGGTCGGTACGCCAGTCTTTCGCGAGTTCAACTGCCGCGCGAGTGAGGTGCCCTTGGTGCATTTCAAGTTTAGACTCAAAACGTTCAAAAAGAGTAAAAGCGTCTGCGGTACCACCAGCAAAACCGGCGAGTACTTTGTCATGATATAAGCGACGCACTTTTCTTGCGTTGCCTTTCATTACGGTATTGCCAAGTGACACTTGCCCGTCACCGGCAATCACCACTTGATTATTTCTGCGTACAGATACGATCGTAGTCACGTCAATTCCCACCTTTGGGTTCAACCGCCAATGCGGTTTCGTTCAATCAATGGTAGGAAGATGGGGGAAACACTGGGAAATTCAAGGGTAAGATAAAAACCCGATGACGATTAGGGGCTTTAACAGCAGGCAAAGTAAACAAGCACCGCATCATCAATGACGCGGTGCTTCAAAAGCTTACAAATTCCAGTACCAAATTTGACAAGTGGCAATATTGATTTTGCGCAACGAGTGCTTAGTGCGTTCGGCATCACGCTTGCTGTCGAACGGCCCGAGTATCACTCTAAACCAATCGCCATTATCACCCGAACTGCGGCGAATTTGCGCTTCAAACCCTTGGAAGGCGATTTTCGCTTTCATTTCCTCAGCCTGTGGACGCGTGCGGAAAGAAGCGCATTGCATCAAGTAGCGCTTATCAGATTCTTCACGCTCCTCAACATCTACCTCTACTTCATAGCCTGGTAGGGTTTTAATATATTCCCATTCTTCTTTGGGCAGCTCTGGCAATTCGTCCTCCGCTTTAGGCGGTGGCGCAGAAACGGTTTGTGCGTTGTCTGCGGGGGCCGAATCTTTTATCGACCATAAAAACGAGGCAAACCCAATGAGTAACACTAATACACCCACTACGCGAATCCATGGGATCACGCCTGTAGGTGGTGTTTGCTGCTGTCGCGAAGCTTGCTGTCGCCCAGCGGGTTTCGCCTTGCGATTATTCTGTTTGGTATTTTTTTTATTCTGTGGCGCGCGACCACGAGACACATAATCTTTCTGAGCCATTGTTATTCGTCGTTGGTTTAAGGCTATATCTATAGAGTACAAGTTGTTAACTTGCGCCAGTGTAGCGTGAATTTGTCAAAAAAGCTGCTTAAGTGTTACCCGTTTACCGGCTTTTTTAAGTTAAGAGAAATCAGCAGGGTCAACATCTATAGACCAACGCACTTTACTCGCAAGAGGCGCTTGCTCAATGGAGGGTAAACAACGATGCAGTACCCCATGCACTTGGGCCCGAGTTGCCGACTGTATAACCAGCAAGTACCGAAAACGCCCTTGCCGCTTTTCAATGAGCGCGGGAATAGGGCCCATAAAATTCACCCCGGAGTCGGTTAGCGCCATTATCTCTCTCGCTTGCTGTAAAAAATGGAACCCCGTAGCTTCCTCTACCGACTCAGCACGTAACGCTATTTGCACGGTAAAAGGTGGCAATGCTGCCATTTTCCGTTCCAGTAACGCATGACGGGCAAAATGTGCAAAACCGTTTTGGGTTAAATCTTGTAACAGCGGATGACCAGGGTTGTATGACTGCAACCACATTTCTCCGGGTTTCGATGCGCGCCCCGCTCGCCCCGCCAATTGGGTCACTAACTGAGCCAGCTTTTCGGATGCCCGGAAGTCAGCAGAAAATAACGCGCCATCACTATCGAGGATCACAACCAAAGTTACGTGTGGAAAATGGTGACCTTTGGACAGAATTTGCGTGCCAATCAACAACTGATATTTGCGCTGGTTAATCTCATCCAATAAACGGGTTAGCTTGTCTTTGCCTCTTACCGCGTCACTGTCGATACGCACTTGTTTGGCATTGGGAAATAGCTGAGTTAAACCTTGCTCTAGTCGTTCTGTTCCCATTCCTGTCGGTTGCAGATTATGACCATGACAACTTGGACACTCAGTAGGAATAGGACGTGCCCCACCGCAATGGTGACACTGTAAACCTTTATTGTGTTTATGCACGGTATAAGGTTTATCACAACGGCGGCACATCACGCTTTCACCACAATGCTGGCATATCATGGCAGGAGCAAACCCACGGCGGTTAAGAAAGACGAGGACCTGATTTCCCATTTCCAAATGCTGACGCATGATTCGCAGCATCCCCTCAGCAACCCCTGAATGCAGTGGTTGGTCTCGCATGTCTAGAATATGCTGTTGGGTATGCGCAGCGCCCGCCGCGCGTTGTTGTAAAATCAAATGCTGATAGCGTTTATTGAGGGCATTGTTGAGTGTTTCCAAAGAAGGCGTTGCACTGCCAAGCAATAGCGGAATATTCTCGTGCTGAGCGCGCATCACCGCGAAGTCGCGAGCATGGTAGCGCAAACCGTCTTGCTGCTTATAAGATTCATCATGCTCTTCATCAACAATGAGCATACCGGGTTGTTTCATTGGCGTAAAAATAGCAGAGCGGGTACCAATAATAATGGCCAACTCTCCAGCCTTGGCTTTTTGCCACACCCCAAGCCGAGCCGTATCAGTCAATTGAGAATGCAGCACCCCCACTTCAACACCAAAACGTTGTTCAAACCGTGACACGGTTTGCGGTGTAAGGCCTATCTCTGGTACCAGAATAAGCACCTGCTTGCCCGCCATCACCACAGGTTCGATGGCCTGTAAGTACACTTCGGTTTTGCCACTGCCCGTCACGCCTTCGATTAGAAATGGCGAGAACTGCTGATTAGCAAGATTAATTGCCGCAATGGCAACACTTTGCTCTTTATTAGGAATGGGCTTCTCACCCAATTTCATAGCACTTAACCAAGACGAACCCTGAGTGTGTTTCGCTTCTAGCGGCGCCTCTTTGAGTTCGATAAACCCTTTTTCTTGTAACACCGAGAAGATGCGGCTGTCAGCAAGCTCACGAAAGGCCGTTTTCGAGCAAGGCCCCTGAACGAGCTTGGTTAGGGCATTAAATTGTTTCGGCGCTCGTTTTTTAACATCTTCAATCCCGCCTTCCCCCTCGGTGGTTAAATACACCCAGGGTTCATTTTTCGGTTCAGCAGCTTCGCCTTTTCGTAGCAATACGGGTAAAGCTGTACTAACCACTTCACCGATTGGATGGTGATAGTAGCGCGATAACCAATGACATAGCGTCACCAACGTATCGTCCAGTACTGGTGTTTCGTCAAGTACCGCTTCAATAGGCTTGAGTTTGCTTTCATCTATTGCCGCTTGGTTTGCATGCCCTTGCATCACCACACCAATTAATGCTCTGCGCCCAAAAGGCACGCGCACGCGCACGCCCAACGGTAACTCGCTAGTGTGTAAATAACTAAAGGTCTGACGCAATGGCACGGGAACGGCCACCTGAACTACAACCATGAGACTCCAACATTCACTGATGCGAGCGACACCCGCAACGTACCTTCCATGATAAAGACGATAACCTGAACAACCAAATTAAAATCACCCAAAGTCGATTTTATGTTGCATTTTTAATCACAATGGCTTGATCGAAATCCTGCCATACATTAGAATTCGCGCCTCTTTACGGCAAGCCCATTATGAGGTTTGCATATTTTAAGTTACGTATGGTGTTCAGCTTCGGGCTGGATAGCGATGCGGCCTTATTTTTGAGGTAACCCATGAAAGACGGTATTCACCCTAAATACGAAGCAATGACAGCTAACTGTTCTTGCGGTAACGAGATTGTTGTACGTTCAACACTAGGTAAAGACATCAACCTAGACGTATGTTCTGCTTGTCACCCATTCTACACAGGTAAGCAACGTAACGTTGATACCGGTGGTCGTGTTGATCGCTTCAAGAAACGTTTTGGTGCATTGGGCAAAAAATAAGCCTGATACAATAAAACGAAAAAAAGCGCCTTTGGGCGCTTTTTTTGTGTGAAAAATCTGCTTTTCTTCGAAATCCCTCACTCCAATTCCTTCTTCGATAAACGCGCAATGATATTCTTTCCTCACCCACAATAAATAGAACTAATGAATGATAATTAGTGTTGTGATAAATAAAAGAAATAACGAATATTGACACAAACACGTAATGGTCAGACCAAAATTATTGCTAGATTACTATCAACCTTTCCTCTTTCAACAAAACGTCGAACCATGGAAAGTGAAATTCTCTGTGTGTAGATGTCACCAGACAGAATTGCTAGAGACTTGTTTATAAGCCGTATTTTGTGTCGAAAGGGGAATATCTTAAACAGATAAGATATGTACAGTGAATATGGCTGTGCTACAGTTAGCTCGTACAATAAAAATAATAAACGCGACTGACTTAATCATTGTTAACACGCATAAATATGCCAGTGTCGACAGTGAAATAATATCGATAAAAACCCTCTCGCATATAGGACAAAAGAGAAAATGTCAGATTTTCGCCAACGTGCCCTCGATTATCATGCTCACCCTACACCCGGAAAAATCCGAGTTGAGCTATCAAAACCCGCCGACAGTGTCGACGATTTAGCATTGGCTTACAGCCCCGGCGTTGCGGAACCTGTGCGTGAAATAGCGGAAGATCCGTCTACCGCTTACCAATACACAGGTAAAGGTAACTTAGTTGCCGTTATCAGTAACGGTACCGCAATTTTAGGCTTGGGGAATTTAGGCCCGCTTGCCTCTAAACCCGTGATGGAAGGTAAAGCACTGCTGTTTAAGCGCTTTGCCGGACTCGACGCCATTGATATTGAAGTGAAACACCGCACTAGTGAGGAGTTTATCAATACAGTGGCTAATATCGCGGATACTTTCGGTGGTATTAACTTAGAAGATATCAAAGCACCTGAATGCTTCGAAATTGAACAAGAGCTAATCAAACGCTGTAAAGTCCCTGTGTTTCACGATGACCAGCACGGTACCGCCATTGTTACCGCAGCCGGTATGTTGAACGCCTTAGAAATTCAAGGCAAAAAAATTCAAGATGCTAAAATCGTATGCATGGGTGCAGGCGCCGCAGCTGTAGCCTGTATGGAATTGCTAATTAAATGTGGCGCCCAGCGTGAACGCATATACATGCTCGACCGCAAAGGTGTGATCCATACGCGACGTGAAGACCTCACCCCTCATAAAATGCTGTTTGCCAACAACACCGACAAACGCACATTGGAAGATGTGATGGCTGGCGCGGATATTTTTGTGGGTGTATCTGGCCCAGATTTATTACCGCCAGAAACGCTCGCGCTTATGGCTGAAAACCCCATCGTATTTGCATGTTCTAACCCTGATCCTGAAATTAAACCAGAGCTAGCTCACGAAGTACGCCAAGATTTAATTATGGCCACAGGGCGTTCTGATTACCCCAATCAGGTGAATAACGTTTTGTGCTTTCCGTTTATTTTCCGTGGTGCATTGGATGTACGCGCGTCGCAAATAAACGATGAAATGAAGGTGGCAGCGGTAGAAGCGCTGCGTTCTATTACCAAAGAGCCGGTGCCTGAAGCAGTACTCAAAGCCAGCAAGAGTGAGTCTTTGGAGTTTGGTAAACACTATATCATTCCAAAACCCATGGACCCTCGCCTGTGCGCCCGTATTGCAAAAGCAGTAGCCAATGCAGCCATTGCCTCAGGTGTGGCACACATTGAAAGTTTGCCACCGAACTACATGGCTGAGGCCGAGTAAAACGCAAAAGCCACCAACAAGGCTGTCTCTTGATCACAAGTCAGCCTCAAGAGAACGGGCCAAATCGTAACCTTCAAGGATGGTTTGTAGTTTGAACCATCCTTCCCATAGGGCTTTTATTGACGCCTTGC
>NZ_JBSWYY010000050.1:0-10311 GCF_056161325.1 Alteromonas sp. ABE4_545 | reverse complement strand
CTCGTATTGTTGTGGGGATTTTGGGGTTAGCATGGTGAACACTCCGAATTTCACTATGCCTATTAGATCAAAGCCCCAGACTTTCGTCTAGGGCTTTTTCAACAGTCTGAAGGGAGCCAAGCTCCCTTCTTTCCGTCACTTATCGGATGTTGTCGCCACAGCTAAGCGACACTAACTGACTCAACTCTGTGAACGAGCGACCACTTTGCTGTTGCCAAGTCACAAAGGCGTCGTTGATAGCGCGAAGACTCGACTTGGTCTGCAAGCCACCAGTGATAATTTCATGTGCTCGGCAGTAACCTTCTACATCTTTACTCAACAAGAAAGTATCAACCCCTAATGCGCGTAAAGCATAAGGCCCGGTATTGCCTCCCAAACGCGCGCCGTGAGATTTTAACTTGGCCCACAAATCTATGAGGTTTTCAGGCTCAAAAGACGTCACAAACTTGCCAAACGAACCAAACTCTTGCCGAATATCCGCAATCATTAACGCATTGTCACGTACCGTCATCACTTTCTTAAAGTTGCGTACTATGCGTTTATCTTGGGCTTTCTGCTCAAACATTTCGTCGGGAATGAGCAAAACCTTATCAATATCAAACTCAAAAAAGACGGTTTCGAAATCGGGCCACTTTTGCTCAATCACTCGCCATACAAAGCCCGACTGAAAAACCTTCTTGGTAAATTCGGCCAAAAAGCGATCATCAGAAATCTTGGCAATTTGAGTACGGGATAACGGGCGACTTAACTTAGCTTCAACCGCTGCTTCACCGCCCTTGCGCTCGCAAACACGGTGATAAATGGCATCGAAATGCTCTAGCCTCATGAACGAATACCGCTGTGACGCAACAAGGCATCGACTTGCGGTTCACGGCCACGAAACGCCACAAACAACTCCATTGGCTCTTTACTGCCACCCATTTCCAAAATATTGTGAAGGAAGGCTGCGCCAGTATCAGCATTGAAAATGCCGTCTTCTTCAAACTTGCTAAAGGCATCAGCTGATAAAACTTCCGCCCATTTATAGCTGTAGTAGCCAGCGGCGTAACCACCAGCAAAAATATGACCAAAGCTGGTTTGGAAGCGGTTGAAACTCGGCGGCACGATAACGGCCACTTCCTCACGAACCTGATTTAACACTGCTTGCACATCAACTTGGCTGCCATCTTCACTGTGCAATAAGAAGTCGAATAAGCTGAATTCTAACTGACGAACCATTTGCATGGCCGATTGGTAATCACGTGCCGCTAACATTTTCTCCAGTAAGGCTTCTGGCAAGGGTTCGCCTGTTTCATAGTGACCAGAAATCAGGTTCAGTGCTTCTTTCTGCCAACACCAGTTCTCTAAGAACTGGCTCGGCAATTCAACCGCATCCCATGCCACACCGTTGATACCCGACACGCCAGCGACCGACATTTTGGTCAACATGTGGTGAATACCATGGCCAAACTCATGGAATAAAGTGACGACTTCATCATGAGTAAACAACGCTGGTTTGTCGCCAACTGGGCCATTAAAATTACACGTAAGATACGCCACCGGATACTGCAAGCTACCATCAGCACGGACACGACGCACACGGCATTCGTCCATCCATGCGCCGCCGCGCTTCTTCTCGCGGGCGTACAAATCTAAATAAAAGCTACCGCGAATCTCACCGTCTTTGTCTTTAATCGTGTAAAAACGCACATCAGGGTGATACAGGTCAACGTCAGTTTGTTCGGTAATGGTTAAACCGTATAAACGGCCCACAACGGCAAACAAGCCTTGCACCACTTTGTTTTCTGGGAAGTAAGGGCGCAGCATTTCATCTGAAATCGAATACTTGTCTTGCTTGAGTTTCTCGCTGTAGTAAGGAATATCCCATGCGTTGAGCGAAGTGAGCCCGTGTTCGGCTTTCGCATAGGCAAGCACGTCAGCCAATTCTTCTTCGGCTTGAGGCTTAGACTTCGCTGCCAAATCACGTAAAAATGACACCACCTGATCGGCAGAGTCGGCCATTTTAGTCGCCAGAGATCGTTCTGCATACGAGTTAAAGCCAAGCAATTGTGCAAGCTCAGTACGCAGTACCAGTGTTTGTTTAATAATGTCGGTATTGTCCCACTTACCGCCGTTAGGCCCCTGCTCTGAGGCCCGTGTGGCGTAAGCACGATACATTTCTTCGCGCAGCCCTTGGTCATCGGCATAGAGCATCACAGGCAAGTAACTTGGAATATCGAGGGTAAACAACCAGCCTTGTAAGTCTTTTTTATGCGCAGCTTGTTTTGCCGCATCTTTTGCAGAATCAGGTAAACCCGACAATTGAGATTCATCAGTGACGTGCTTGGTCCACCCCATGGTGGCATCCATTACATTGTTACTGAATGTTGAAGACAACTCTGAAAGTTTGGCTTGAATGTCGGCGTAACGACGCTTCTTCTCTTCAGGTAATGCCACACCCGACAAAGTAAAGTCACGCAATGTATTGGTTATTTGCTTCTGTTGAGCTTGATCCAGGGTTGCAAACTCATCGCTCTCACTCAACGCTTTGTAAGCCTGATACAAACCTTCGTGTTGGCCAACCCAAGTACCGTATTCTGACAGCAGTGGCAAACAAGCATCATGAGCTTCGCGCAGCGCATCTGAACTCACTACCGAATTCATATGTGACACCGGCGACCACATTTTACTCAACGCATCATCGGCTTCGTCTAACCTATCAACCACATTCGCATAGCTATAGTCACCACTGTCGACCACAGCGTCGATTTCGGCTTTGCATAGGGCAATAGCCTTTTCAATCGCGGGCTTTATAGAATCGGGGGTGATGTTAGAAAATTCGGGTAAACCTTGAACCTTTTCAATGGCTAGTGTGGTATCTGCTGGGGTCGTCATAATTCACTCTTGTCGCTTACGCATATGACATTGAATGTAGGGACTGTGTAGCAGAATTACAAGAGGGGTGCGCGACTATCCACGACACGCCCCAGTAATGTTAATCAAAACCGCGATTATTCATTGTTCACTGAAATACGTTGAATCATGGTATGCACACCAGTAACACGAGGGATTACAACCAACAATGTGTTGTCTTTGTAGGTTGCCGTTACCTCGGCATGGCTGGCGACAATAAAAGGCAGTGGTAATGTACGACGCATGATGCGAAGCTTTTTCTGCTCTCCTAATGTCATTTTGTCTAGGTCGCTAGACGAATACAAACGCACTGCTTTTATCGTCAGCATGTCGTTAGCGATACTCACGTTTATAGTATCCACCAGAATTTGTGGCATTTTCATTTTTACAGTAACGGTGTCGACACTGTGATGAATATCTACAGCTGGGTACAACCCCATAAACCCAGCACCGGCACTGTTATCATCCAAGATAATATCGCTGATGTCTTTGTCTGGTGGCTCTCCACCTAGTAAACGGGACCAAAACCCCATAGCTCCCTCCACGAATTGCTATCCATACGAGCATTATTAAGCGTTAACCCTAAAGTTAATTTGTGCAAGTTTTCATCAGAACAATTTACATACTTTTATATAACTACAGGTAGGTCATGGCTTTTTTTACTTCAACTATTGAAGCATGTTTAACAAACCCCAACTATGTTAACTATCTCGCGCCGAACAAGGCGCTATAAACCACCAGCTAAATGGGCAGAAATACAATGACACAAGCATTCGATTACATTTGTATTGGAGGTGGGAGCGGTGGTATCGCTTCTGCAAACAGAGCCGCTCGCTATGGCAAAAAAGTGGCCTTGGTCGAAGCAAAAGCGATGGGAGGAACTTGTGTCAACGTTGGCTGTGTACCTAAAAAAGCGATGTGGTTTGGCGCTCAAGTCGCCGAAGCAATTAACACTTACGCGCCAGATTACGGATTTGACGTAACACTCAATCAATTTTCATGGCAAAAAATGGTAGAAAGTCGTGAGGCTTATATCTCTCGCATTCACGGTTCTTATGACCGTGTGCTAGCCAATAATAAAGTCACCGTACTTAATGGTTTTGCGCGCTTTATTGACGATCACACCATTGAAGTGAATGGCAACACCTACACTGCCCCGCATATTACTATCGCAACCGGTGGACGCCCTGTAGTACCAGCCATCCCCGGCGCTGAATTGGGCATCGACTCCAATGGATTTTTTGCGCTTAATGAACAACCCAAACGCGCAGTTGTGGTGGGCGCAGGTTACATTGGGGTGGAGTTAGCCGGTGTTCTGCACTCACTAGGGATAGAGTCGCACTTGGTCGTTCGTAAACAAGCGCCTTTACGTCATTTCGACCCCATTATTTACGAGACATTGGTTGAAATCATGGCGACACATGGCCCAACTTTACACAATCACAGTGAAGTTGAGCAGGTGGTTAAACTCGACGATGGCAGCTTGGCCGTTCACCTTTCATCTGGCAAGGTGATCAACACCGACTGTTTGATTTGGGCAATTGGGCGTGAGCCAGCCACCGACAACATAGGTTTGGAAAACACGAAAATTACGCGCACTGAAAAGGGTCTTATCCCTGTCGACAAATATCAAAACACCTCCGTTGAAGGCATATACGCGGTGGGAGATATTACCGGCCAACCTGAACTCACCCCTGTAGCAATAAAAGCGGGCCGCCAACTCAGCGAGCGCTTGTTCAACAACCAGCCTGACGCACACTTAGACGCGTCGTTAATCCCCACGGTGGTATTTAGCCACCCCCCCATTGGTACGGTTGGCTTAACAGAACAAGAAGCCAAAGACAAATATGGCGATGACGCCATTACCGTGTATAAGTCGAGCTTCGCAGCCATGTACACCGCAGTAACTCAGCACCGCCAAACTACCGCGATGAAATTGGTTTGCGCAGGTGACACACAGAAAGTCGTGGGATTACACGGTATTGGTTTGGGCATGGATGAAATTCTCCAAGGCTTTGCGGTCGCCATGAAAATGGGTGCCACAAAGGCAGATTTTGACGCTTGCATCGCAATTCACCCTACCAGTGCAGAAGAGTTTGTTACTATGACCTAACGCTTACCAACGTTCGCATGACAAACGCCCTTTTTCAGGGCGTTTTTTTGTTTTATGCAACCTATTGTTAACATTTAAATCAAGGTTTTAGGTAAAAACGACAAATGAACGGCACAATCTCTTTTGAGGGTCTATAGTGGGGTTATAGCTTTTTAATTTTTGGTTGCTATGAGTCACGACGATACGCTTTTATTTGCTCATGATGAAGAAGATGATGTAGTTACGCCGGCCGCAGACGGCTGGATGATCCTCGTTGTGGACGATGAACCTGAAATCCATCAAATTACCCGACTCGTGCTCTCTGACTTCGAATTTGAAGGCGCGCCCATCTCCATTATTTCTGCTGAGTCTGCTGCCGAAGCCCGCAACCTGTTATCAAATGACATCGACAACAACATTGCTGTTGCGTTTGTTGATGTGGTGATGGAAACCCAACACGCCGGATTAGATCTCGTGCGCTGGGTAAGAGACGAATTGGAAAACAAACACATCCGCCTTGTATTACGCACCGGCCAACCCGGTGAAGCGCCAGAAGAAAGCGTGATTCGCGACTACGACATAAACGATTACAAAAACAAAACTGAACTCACTGCCATGCGGATGAAAACAGTGATGTACTCGGCGCTACGTGGCTATCGCGATATCAAACTAATTGAAAGGCATCGCCGTGGGCTAGAAAAAATCATTGCTGCCACGTCAGAGTTTTTAGAGTGTGAATCACTCAACCAATTCGCCTCTGCAATTCTAACTCAGGTATCGATAGTACTGGGTATCGAATCAAGCGAAATTGTCTGTTGTGCAGTGGTCAGGGAGCCGCAAAAGCGAAAAGAGCTTAACTTGCTTGCGACTAATATTCCCGGAGCCAACCCTATCGCTATTCAGAAAGGTCAAAACAACATTGCGCCGCATATTCAAGCGCGTATTAATCAAGCGCTAGAAGCGAAGTCGAACATCTACGAAGAAGACTACTTCATCGGCTATTTCACCACCAAACGCGGTACAGAAAACGTGTTATATGTGTCAAAAGACGATGCGTTAGAGTCAGTGCAACATCATCTACTTGCATTTTTTGCCAACAATATTGCCGTTGCCCATGAAAACCTTAAATTACGAGACGTTATTAAAGAGTCTCAGAAAGAACTGTCATACCTGATTGGCGAAGCCGTAGAGATGCGCTCCAAAGAAACGGGAAGTCACGTAAAGCGCGTGGCGCATATCTCATACAAACTTGCGGTTTATTACGGCTTGGATGAAGCCGAAGCAGAAATGATTAAGCTGGCTTCGCCCCTTCATGATGTGGGAAAGGTGGGCATTCCCGATCAGGTGTTAAACAAACCTGGCAAACACACACCAGAAGAAGCTGCCATCATGCGTACTCACTCAGAAATAGGCTACGACATGCTGCGCAAATCTGACAACCCCATTCTGCATCTCGGCGCTATCATTGCACATGAGCACCACGAGTGTTGGGACGGCACGGGTTACCCACAACAACTAAAAGGTGAAGACATTCATGTGGCGGGTCGCATTTCAGCTATTGCCGACGTATTTGATGCACTCGGCAGTAAACGCTGTTACAAAGCACCGTGGGGCATAGACCAAATTCGAGACTACTTTATTGCAGGCTCTGGTACGCGCTTCGAGCCTAAATTAGTGGATATTTTACTCGCCCATTTTGATGAATTTGCAGACATTCGTCATCATTACCCCGACCCAAATTAGCCCGACGGATTACACCGTTTATCGTATCAGAGCCCCTATTCATCTCAGTTGATTTATACTGATGCTGACGTTAATTACGCCAGGGAAAAATAATGATAAAAATCAACAAAAACTGGGTTAAAGCAACCGGGTTTGGTCTCGCTATGAGTCTAAGCTTACCTAACGCCGCTTTAGCCGAAGAAGAACAACAAACGGGCTATGACCTAGAAAACTGGGACGTTCTACACCCACCGTTTGCACTCAATAAAGTCAAAATCAGCACAGATGAAACCACTTGGTCAAGCCTGGATATTGCCCCCAATGGCAAGTTTATGGTGTTTGACATGCTCGGTGACATCTACAAAGTTGATGTAGATGGTGGCGATGCCACGCCTCTTACGCAAGATTTTGGTTGGAATATTCATCCTTCCATCTCTCCTGATGGTAGCAAAATTGCGTTCATTTCAGATCGCGGTGGTTTGTCTAATGTATGGGTGATGGATATCAATGGTGAAAACCTCAAGCAGATCACCAAAGAAGAGAAAAACCTGATCCACTCACCGAAGTGGAGCCCCGACGGTGAATACCTAGTGGTTACTAAAGGCATTATGTCTAGCCGCAGTATTCCAGCCGGTGAAATTTGGATGTATCACCACACCGGAGGCGCAGGGCTGCAAATTAAAGCTCGCGTAAATGGGCTGCGAGACCAGCAGAACATTGCAGACCCGGTTTTCTCTCCCGACGGAAAATACATTTATTACACCAGTAATACCGTTCCAGGTAGCCGGTTTGAATATAACCGCGATCCCATGCAAGGTTTGTTCGCCATTACACAATACGACCGAGAAACGGGTGAAGAGAGTCGCCTAGTGAGTGGTACTGGTGGTGCCATTGTGCCAACACCTTCGCCCGATGGTAAGTATGTGGCATTTGTTCGCCGAGTAAAAAACCAAACCGGCTTATTCTTGAAAGACCTCACCACAGGTGAAGAGAATATGCTGATATTGGGGATTGAGCGAGACATGCAAGAAGGTTTTGGTTCAGAGGGCTATTACGCCTATTACGATTGGACACCAAAATCTGACGCTATCGTTTTTTGGACCGGCGGCAAGTTCCACAAAATCAGCATTAAAGACAAGCAACTGTCGACCATTCCTGTGCATGTAGAAGCAGAGGTGCAGTTTGCCGACGCCTTGCGATTTGATGTAGATGTTGCACCAGATAACTTCGACGTTCGCATGATCCGTTGGTCACAAAAATCGCCCGACGGAAAAAGCATCTTATTTCAAGCTTTGGGCAAGCTGTACGTCCGCGATATTAAGTCGGGTAAAATCAAACGTCTAACCAAGCAAAACGACCACGACGAATATTACCCCCGTTATTCCAACGACGGTAAATATATTGTCTATACCACATGGGATGACCAAGACTTAGGTACGGTAAGCATAGTTAAAGCACGCGGTGGTAAAGGAAAAGTCATCACTCAACAACCGGGGCATTACGTAGAGCCGAGCTTTTCACCAAACGGTGATTTGGTCACCTTCCGCAAATTCACCGGCGGATACTTACTGTCACCTAAATACTCGCTTGAGCCAGGTATTTACGTTGCCGACCTCGATGCTGAGACAGAAACCAAAGTCAGTGACGGTGGCTATCAACCTCACTTCGCTGGGGGTAACGACCGCGTTTACTTCACCGAATACGTGGGCGGAACAGCGTATACTGAAACCCAGCTTTCCAGTGTAAACCTTGCTGGTAATGACAAGCGCGCACACTTGTACGGTGCAGATAAGGTAAGCGAATACCGCTTATCTCACGATAAGAAGTGGGTCGCCTTCGTTTATCAGTTCAATACCTACGTTGCACCTTTCGTAGAAAACGGTAAAAAAATCACCATTGGGCCAAACATGTCTAACTTACCGGTAACCCAACTTTCGGGTCGTGCTGGTGAATACCTTACTTGGTCGCCAGACAACAACACCTTAGGTTGGTTTAACGGCCCATACTACTACGAGCGCAGCTTAGACAAAGCGTTAGCTTATTGGGACGACGACAATGCTGAGAAACTAGACCCATTAGAGCAAGGTCTCGATTTGAGCTTCAGTACCCAAGCCGATAAACCACAAGGCTATAAAGCCTTGATCGGTGGTAAGGTTGTTACCATGCGCAATGCTCACAGCGAGCAAGAAATCATCGACGATGGTGCGGTATTGATTAAAGACAACCGTATTGTGGCAGTGGGTAAACGCGGCGAAGTCGACATTCCTAACAATGCGCTTCAAATCGACACTACAGGCAAAACCATTGTTCCCGGCCTAGTAGATACACATGCTCACGGCGGTCAGGGTCGCAATGAAATCATCCCAGACCAAAACTGGACTCAGTATTCTAATGTCTCATTTGGGGTGACAACGATCCACGATCCTTCTAATGACACAACTGAGATCTTTGCCGCGTCTGAATTACAACGCAAAGGTGAGCGTGTCGCGCCCCGCATTTACTCAACCGGTACCATTTTGTATGGTGCAGAAGGTTTGGGTTACAAAGCAATCATCAACAACTATGACGATGCATACTTCCACGTTCAACGCTTGAAAGATGCCGGTGCAATCTCGGTCAAGAGCTATAACCAGCCACGTCGTGATCAGCGTCAGGAAATCATTTGGGCAGCCCATGAACAAGAAATGATGGTAGTACCAGAAGGCGGAGGTAAATTGCAGCAGAACCTCTCAATGCTGGTTGATGGTCATACAGGCCTTGAGCACAGCTTGCCAATTAAAACAGGCTACAGTGATGTCACTCAGTTATGGAAAGCAACTGAGTCGGGCTACACGCCTACATTCGTGGTGTCTTATGGCGGCATGATGGGTGAAGAATATTGGTACGACCGCACAGAAGTGTGGAAAAACCCACGCTTGCTCCGTTATACCCCTTCATTCATTTTGGACCGTCGTGCCATTCGTCGTCCAACTGCGCCAGATAACCAATACAACCACGTTAACGTAGCTAAGTACGCCAAAGAACTTAGCGACAATGGCGTAAGTATTCACATTGGTGCTCACGGTCAGCGTGAAGGCTTAGCTGCGCACTGGGAAATGTGGATCATGAACCAAGGTGGCTTTACTCCATGGCAAGCCCTGCGCGGTGCCACTATAGATGGCGCAACGCACCTAGGCATGGGTAAAGATATAGGCAGTATTGAAGTGGGTAAACTGGCTGATTTAGTCGTCATGGACGGCAACGTTCTTAATGATATTCGCCGTAGTGAATACGTTGATTACACCGTACTCAACGGTCGAGTTTACGAGTCTGCGACTATGAATGAAGTTGGCTCTAAGCAAGAACGAGCACCTTTCTTCTTCGAATCAGACAACCAAGCATTCATGCCTGAACAAACTGAACGCGAAATGGAATTTAAAGCCCATACCTACCACTGGGAACACTAATCCGCTAGTGTAATAGACTAATTCCATCTTCAAAGCCGGCCTCTGTGCCTGTCTCTTATACACAAATCCCCGCTAAGAAATTAGTGGGGATTTTTTTTGAACATTATCTCTTCACTCTGATCAGATCTTGTAACTTGGTTGTGAGAGTAAATGATGATG
>NZ_JBSWYY010000049.1:0-10327 GCF_056161325.1 Alteromonas sp. ABE4_545 | reverse complement strand
TTGAGCAATGATGATTTGTGCCAATATGCCCCACCTAAAAAGCAAGCAGCGCATAAAACGATAATGGAAAATAGTTTAAGAAACTTCATGATTACTCAAGCGTATAACACCTAAATATGGGGCACAAACAGGCAGGCTATAATGGCGAAGCCGCCTGCCTGTTTGTGTCCCAGCCCGCCTGCGGGCGACATGATTTCTTTGTTATGCATTTTTATATGCTGAAACTTTTGAAAAAAATACAACATCACAGGTACAGCTTATATAGGCACCAGCTTTCGAAACAAACTTAAAGGAATATAGTTCGGCACTGTTTCCCGGAAGTTTTTTTACTCGAAATTCTCCCATATTTTCAATAGCCCAATCCTTTAAAACAATCTCATCGCACGCTCCGAGTACTATTTCAACCTGAATGGTGTTGAAATTTTGTTCGACCCACTTCTTAGGCGGATTAGCTGGCCACTCAAGTAAATCAAATACTAACTTGATATCTTTTTCTTCAAATGAAACCTTACGAAGGTAAATCCTATCTCCGAATTTTCTTCCTTCAAAAATTTTCTCTAAGGCCTCACTTGAATGTAAATACTCTAACCACATGCTGAATCCAACTAAATGCATAACACCCAAATAAGGGACGCAAACATGGCGGCTATAATCGGAGCGAAGCGACACAGCCGCCATGTTTGTGTCCCAGCGAGCGAAGCGAGTGACTTAATTTGTTTGTTATAAGCCTTTTCTAAACAACCTTGCGCATTTTGTCTATGAGTTCTAGACATGCTTGGTAAAGAAGTAATTCCATATCTTTGGAACCGTAGAGAGAGCCAAGGCGAAATATGCCCCTAAAACTAAACAGACTCTTTCCATGATACGGACTGAGAAACCTTAAACGTGCGAATAGTCCGTTTAGATTGCAAGTTGTAAAGCCGAGATACCAATTTTATTTTAGGCCTCCAAAACAGAGGTAAGGCACCTGTCCCCCAATTGACAGCGAAAGCTTCACCACCTCTGAGGGTTACAATAACAACATAGAGACCAATATCTGATTTCCTCTGATGTTCAGTGTCCGGAATGCTGTCTAAAGTAAATATTTCTTCAAGCTTCTCACGGATATGATCATGCAGATAATCATGATTGAAAGTAAAAAGGTGCTCAATGTTGGACAGCTTGCTTTCTGAAACTACCGCAAGGGAGCCAAGATAAACATTTGGCTTTTCAGATTTAAACCAGTCGAAGAGCAAATTTTAAATTCCTTTTGGCTTATAACGCTGCAGCTAAGGGGCTGGCAACGCATTAACACTAAACTCAAACACAACAACCGTAACCACTTCGGTTCATTGGGACTGGATACGCCATGCGTTGACAGTCCCTCTTGAGCCGCTTGTTATATTGCTGAACTATTGGCCTAATGAAAGTAAAACGGCCTCTTCAGCATGAATTGCAGTGGTGTCATACAACGGTACATCTGTATGTTCTTGCTGCACAAGTAACGCTATTTCAGTACAACCAAGAATAATGGCTTCAGCACCCTGCTGATATAAACCGTTTATTATTTCCAAATACTGGTTTCGCGAGTTTTCATCAATAACGCCTAGACATAACTCGTTGTATATAATGTCGTGAATAACCGTTTGTTCATCTGGGTTTGGTATGATCACATCAACACCAAAATTGTCGATAATACGCTGCTTATAGAAGTCTTGATCCATAGTGAAACGTGTGCCAAGTAAACCAACTTTTTTAACACCGTCTGATACCAATTTTATGGCCGTTGCGTCTGCGATGTGAAGGATTGGAATTGAAATTGACGATTCAACTTGAGGCGCAACCTTATGCATTGTATTTGTGCATATCAGCAGGAAATCAGCTCCACCAGCTTCGATACAACTAGCTGCTTTCGATAAAATTTCGGCTGTTTCAGCCCATTTACCTTGATGTTGTAACTTTTCAAGTTCATCAAAGTCAACGCTATACATGCAAATTTTAGCGGAATGGAGACCACCCAATTTATTTCGAACGGATTCATTTATAGCTTTGTAATAACTAGCAGTTGATTCCCAACTCATTCCGCCCAGCATTCCGATAGTTTTCATTTGATTCTCCATAACTCAATTGCAATATAACACCCCGCTTAGGGGCAAAAACATGTGGGCTATAATAACGAGCGAAGCGAGGACAGCCCACGTGTTTTTGTCCCTAACGAGCGAAGCGAGTGTTAATGCGCTTGTTATGTGCCAATTTGGTCCGCTGTCATTTGACGAAATTCGGCATAATTATCAGCGTATTCCCAAACAGAGAACAAATGCTGGCCTTTGGAGTCAATTAAGCAGAATATTTGGCAGCTTGCGTATTCTTTGGATTTTTCTAGTTCATGCCAGGAATACACATCAGTTTTTCCATTATTTGTTAGGGAAATGCCACTTTCATTGAATGTAAAACTTACCTTTAGAGATTTTAAGAACCTAAACATTAAGTAGGCGAACTTTCCAAATGTGAATGTCAATATGCCGCAAACGACAACCAAGAAGATAGAGGTTGAAACGTCAGCTTCTGGTATCCGCTTTGCTGAAAAGTAGATCATAGAAAGTGGGCTACCGATGTAGACAGGCATTAGTATCACCGCACAAGTGTATGCAAGTACTCTTATTTTCTTGGAATGTTGAACCATAGCTACCTTGGCATATAACGCCCCAAGCAGGGGCAATAACACGTAGGCTACAATACCAAGCGAAGCGCAGGGAGCCTACGTGTTAGTGTCCCGCTGCCTTGGTTTGTTAGGTTTTGGCTTGGGGCCACAAAAGTGACCCCGCCAACGGTTACAGCAGCACAAGAACTAGGACTAAAGCCCTAATTATTGCAGCTACATTAACAGTAACCTCATAGTTCGGAGTTTTGAAAGTAAACATAACGTTTGCTCATTAACTCCTAGGCCGACCTAGGAAATTAAAACCTAGGTTTTACGTCACTGGCCGTGACGCCACAGATAGATTTCGAGGCCTATTCTGTGGATTGCCGCCCAGGGTACCAACCCGGTTGGCGAGGCGTGGTACCACAATTATTTAGAGGGTATTCCCGCATCCACGGGAGCCATAAATAACCGTGCGCCCCTCATCGCGAAGGCTGGCACCGCCAACCCCGCAATGTTCGATTGAAACCTAACATTAAGCTAAGCGGCGCAGTTGCGTGGGGCATAATGGCGAAGCCGCCCCGCGTAAATGCGTTCGAGCGACCGAAGGGAGTGGTCTTAAGCGCCTTGTTATAAGCAAAGCCAGTTCCTTTGGTCTTTTTAAAAACTGTTGATGCCAGCATACGATTGATTGTTAACACAAACAAGCAAAACGACAGTACGGTGATGTTTTTGATTTGGCAGAAGCTAGCCGCCATTTTAACTCTCAAGTGTAATGGCGCTTGCTGGCTGAAAATAAGAACTTGGCGATAAAGCGCCTATTACACTACCTTCAAAATGAAAGCGGCGGATTTAAACCTACCACAAGCCAGCGCGATGCAAATGAAAACAGGAGAGGGTAGTTGCATTGGGATTTTTATTTAGCCAAACGCAGTTTAGGCTGACGCCTTATAACACCCCGCTTAGGGGCAAAAATACGTGGGCTATAATAACGAGCGTAGCGAGGACAGCCCACGTGTTTTTGTCCCAGCAAGCTCCGCTTGCGTCTACAGCGGTTTGTTATGTTTACTTGCCAAAAAAGCGCAGTTGTATTTTTAACATACACGCCAATAGTAAGCCGCAAATAATAGGTGTAGTTAATATAAAATTTACTGGCCCTTGATGCCAGTTCTGAGTAAGCCAATAAATAACAAAAACTAACGAATAAATAGGAAACAGGACCATTAACTTGTTTTTTTGTATTGCCGCTTTTGTGTATTGCCCAAGTGCCAGTGACATAAAAAAGAGAAAAGAAAAAACGAAATACATTGCATATAAAGTGTTGTAAACGGCTTCCTGCAATGGCTTTTGAATGAGGAGTATGACGAATAGAATGCTCATTGCAAAAAAGGGGAATCGTGCCGTTTGAATACTCATCAATACCTAATTCCTAGCGTAAACATAACGCTAAGCTTTGGGGCGCTAGCACGTGGGCTAAAATCCGAACGAAGTGAGTCAGCCCACGTGTTAGCGTCCCAGCGACCGAAGGGAGTGCCAACAGCGTTTTGTTAGGCGTACAACTGAAAGTACGCAGCTTTGCTGCCACCACTAGCCAATTAGCCAGCTTGTTTAAATTATTGAATTTAAGATAAAACAACCCTGTGAGAAAAGCCAGATGTTAACGGTAATGCTGGATAAAAGAGCGAGTTTAGAAAGCTGGTGATACAGAATGTTGGTGTTGCGGTGTTTATGAAAAACGCGTTGCTAAAGTTGTTTAAACAATTGAGAAAGCAAGCCGTAAAGACAACCTAGCGAAACAACCTTAATGCTGTAATGTCACCGCTGAACCTACTTTTTAATGCTGTAAGTAAATGACGCCTAACACCCCGCTTAGGGGCAAAAATACGTGGGCTATAATAACGAGCGAAGCGAGGACAGCCCACGTGTTTTTGTCCCAGCACGCTCCGCGTGCGTCTACAGCGGTTTGTTATGTCGCGAACTCAAATATTGCACCAATTGCTAGATACCAAGTGCCAAATACAAATTTGTCAGAGCTTTAGCATTATCGTTTACAGACTCTTGAACTGAGTAGATTTCTAGCGAGTTTTGCTTTAAATCAATCAGGTAAGCTCCGCCAATTGCAGCGACTATAAGCAGCATAGTAGGCCAGAACAGGATTTCGGAAACAAACGCAGAAACAATTAAACCCAAGCTCCAAATTGGTAACAGAGGCCCCAAAAACGTACTGGCCCTATAATGCTCTCTATAAATAGAGTTTCCACAGAACAAACATTTAAATCTGATTGTTCTAGATGCCAAAAGATTTTGTATGAAATTGAGTCTATGTTTGCACGGAGTCATAAAAACCTGAAAGTGACATAACTTCCCGCATAACGGGCAAATATATGTAGGCTAAAATACCAAGCGAAGCGAAGGGAGCCTACATATATTTGTCCCACGCGAGCGAAGCGAGTGTTAATGCGTTTGTTAGGTTTTACGACTGTTATCTAAAAAGTGCTGTGCAATGAAGTTTGCACCTACTCCAGATCCGGTTAACAGCATGATGTTTCCAATATACTCGACTAACCACACCCAATCAGAGTTAATATTCTTTGCAAACGCCACTCCAAGCATGGATAAAGTGACTGAAACCACTAAAAAAATAAAGCCACGAGTGAACAAGCTGTATTTATCATCAACAACCGCACCAAAAGAAACTAACCACGCGATTACCCAAGCATATTGAATTGGAGTTGCTTCCATTAATATTTGAACCGGGAGAGCTAACATTAATGCTAAAGCAACTGATGCTCCTATTTTAATGTACCTTTTATTCATAGAACCTTTGTTTAATTGAAACCTAACACCCGCATAACGGGCAAAAATACGTAGGCTATAATACCGAGCGAAGCGAAGGGAGCCTACGTGTTTTTGTCCCTAGCGAGCGCAGCGAGTGTTAATGCGTTTGTTATATGCCATCTACGCGCTCACACAGCCAGTCATCGGTTAGCGAGTTTCTACTTGCGATGCAACCTGCTGGCAACTGAGCTATCTCATGAAGTGAACCATCAAGGGCAACTGCTTGCTCCATGCTTACAACCATGGTGTCACTAGGTTCGCTAGTTGTGCCACACATAAACGCCCAAGAGTGGTCGTCCGAATAGTGAATTACTTGCAAAATTGGGAAGCCATCTTTAAGCACCTGTTTAGTAATCAGTGCGGCAACGTTTTTTCCTTGATCAAAATTCCATTTCATCGAATATCCTCATGGCATATAACTTCCAAATATGGGGCGCAAACACGTGTGCAATAATGGCGAAGCCGCGCACGTGTTTGCGTCCCAACGAGCGGCAGCGAGTGACATAATTTGCTTGTTATGTGGCAATGCTGTCATATGTTTTACCGATCTCAAATTGGGCATCGTTTAATCTAACGATGATTTCTGCCTTTGAATTTTCACCTTTCACATAATCGAAAGGTGGCGATTGAATAAAAAAGTCGTTTTGCAGCGTACCAAATGAATGAAGAACATATCCCTTTTGCACATGAACAGCACACGACGGCAACATTTCAGGCAGCGATACTCTGGAGCTTGAACCATTACAATCAGCGCCCTCGCCATAAACATCCAATAAGCCAGGAATAAGGTTAGCTTCTTGAAGTTTTGACTCGACAATTATTTCCCAATTTGCCTGTAGCCAATCTGCCAGTAAATCTTCAGATAAAACGCCATTCATAGTGACGAAGTTTAGTAGCAGAAATTGCCTGTAAGTTTCTAAAACGTCCTGTAAATGCAATGTTCCCTCCTTGCCACATAACGCTAAGCTAAGGGGCACAAACGCGTGGGGCATAATAGCGAAGCGCCCCGCGTGTTTGTGTCCCAGCAGGCCGCGACAGCGGACTGCGACTTAAGCGTTTTGTTATGTGCTGAAACCATGAATTAAAACACCTTCCCTATGTTTTGGTTTAATTTACCGCGAGTTAAATGCGCTAATGGTTAATGTTAAAGCTTGATGCGAAGTGCATTATAAAAATCCCTAACACGCTTAAAATTGCCGCGTTGACGATTAATACCCAGCTTGAAACTGTTGCGACCAACCTATTACGTCAGCACTGAAAATGCAATTCACTCCCAATATCTGGCCGACGAAAATCTAATTACCACTGAGGCTAAACACAAACATTGATTGTTGAATTCACCTTTGAGATAGATAAAACCGACACTTTAAAGTGACTAATTCAAACACGCACATAACGTTAAGCTAAGGGGCGCAAACGCGTGGGGCATAATAGCGCAGCTCCCCGCGTGTTTGTGTCCCAGCAGGCCGCGACAGCGGACTGCGTCTTAAGCGTTTTGTTATGTGCTGAAACCATGACTTAAAACACCTTCCCTATGTTTTGGACTTATTTACCGCGAGTAAAAGGCGCAAGTGGTTAATGTAAAAACACAATGCGAAGTGCATTGCTAAATCCCCTAACCCACTTAAAACTACCGCGTTAACGATTAATACCCAACTTAAAACTGCTGCGGCCAACTTATTACGACAGCACTGAAAATGCAATTTACTCGCAACACCTAGCCAAACAAAAAACGGGTTTTACGTAGGTTAAATACAAAGCGTGGTTGCTGAATTTACGTGTAACCTGTCAAAAACCGACAACTTTAAAGCGACTAATTCAAACACGCACATAACACCCCGCTTAGGGGCAAAAACATGTGGGCTATAATAACGAGCGAAGCGAGGACAGCCCACGTGTTTTTGTCCCAGCACGCTCCGCGTGCGTCTACAGCGGTTTGTTATATGCGTGTGTAAACAGAGAACACGCCATGCTCGTCGTAAAATAATGCCTTACTGCGATATTCACAAGTCCCGACCTTTTTTAAACCTGCGCCAATATAACCAAAGTTAATACTAGTAGCTTGGTCTCTTGCTTTTTGTAGGATTGCCAAGGCCTCTAAATGAGACTCTTTATTAATGAATTTGTCGTACTTCTTCCAATCGGCACTATCAAAATAACCTTTGATAGTAATACTCTTACAACCTGACGAGTCATAATCGAAATTATCAAAAACGTCACCAACGATATGAAACTTAGTGTCATGGGTTTCTATGCTAGTGATACGAATATCGAAGGAACTCCCCCCAGCATAAACAGCACCTGAAAAGAACAGTAAGAAAAGTAGTGTTCGTTTAATCATATTTAAAAGCATATAACACCCCGCTTAGGGGCAAAAATACGTGGGCTATAATAACGAGCGAAGCGAGGACGGCCCACGTGTTTTTGTCCCAGCAAGCTCCGCTTGCGTCTACAGCGGTTTGTTATGTACGTGCCGATTACAACCTAATATACCTTGGCACTTTATTTTTAAGCAGCCGAACCAACTCTGGCTGCATACGATCATAATTGTCTGGTATATCCAAGCAGGCTAATTTTTTGCCTTGTAGTAGTTCTTTATATTTTTTCGATACTTTATTTTTGTGGGACTTTTCCATGACAAAAATAACATCAGCCCACTCGATGAGATCGCCAGACAAAGGTGTCTCAGCATCCAGGTTGGTGCCGCACCCGATAGCGTTAACACCGTCATATTCAGAGAATACTTCTTCGGCTGTAGGACTACGCAATCTATTTTCTGAACAAACGAATAAAAGGTTCATATTTCTTTAAGTACATAACACCCCGCTTAGGGGCAAAAATACGTGGGCTATAATACCGAGCGAAGCGAGGACAGCCCACGTGTTTTTGTCCCAGCACGCTCCGCGTGCGTCTACAGCGGTTTGTTATACATTTACTTTGTAGTTCAAATCAACCGCCTCGTCGCCTGTGACTCCTCGAAATCCCCACTGATATTTTTCTTGTTCCTTGATCGTTATTTCGATGTCTACTGGCGAAATACCTAGACTTGACGAGATTTCGTTGAACAACGATTTGATAAGGGATTTCTGAGTCTCTGGTTTCCTACCTTTCATCATATTTATTTCGATGACCGTGTAGGAGTCTGAGCGTCCACTTGGATAGAAAAAATTGTCTGCTGGAAGAGGTACAAAGCGATGTGCGCGTTTGTCCTCTGGCATTCCCAGCTCGGATTGCATACACGAATGAATAGCGTCTGAGAGCTGACGTTTAATTGGGTTTAGTCGACTATCTATTCCATAGATTACTACCACAGTACTTTCCTTGATGTATAACGCCCCAAGCAGGGGCAAGTACATGCAGGCTAAAATACGGAACGAAGTGACGGGAGCCTGCATGTAATTGTCCCGCTGACTTGGTTTGTTAGCTGCCACCTACTAGTAATGATAACGACACGAGATAACCGTAACCGCTGTATCATCCACGGCATATACCAAACGATTGGTATCATCTATTCTGCGAGACCAAAAACCTGAAAGATTTTCTTTAAGAGGCTCCGGTTTTCCAATCCCCGCAAATGGAGAGCGCTTAACATCGGCAATTAGCTTATTTATACGTTTCAAGGTCTTCTTGTCTTGAGTCTGCCAATACACGTAACTACTCCAAGCTTCATCAGTCCATGATAATAACCTGTCACTCATCAATAAGTTCTCGCTGGGTTGTTTTACCCGCTTTAAACTGTGCTATTGAACGATTTAAGTGTTCAGCGTTCGCTGGGGAGCGAAGTAAATGAACAGTTTCCATAAGGCTGTTGTAGTAATCCAATGACATTACAACAGCATCTTCAGAGTCACGACGGGTGATTACAGTAGTGTCTGCATCGTTAATTACATTATCTAAAACGGCTTTAAGTCCATTTCGGGCTTCGGTAAAAGAGACTATTCTCATTTTGCACCTCACTTGTACAATATATGGAACAAGTTTAGTTTAAAACTAATTACATGTACAGGATGTTGTGCATTTCTTTGCCATGGCAGCTAACGCCCCAAGAAGGGGCAATAACACGTGGGCTATAATACGGAACGAAGTGACGGGAGCCCACGTGTTATTGTCCCGCTTACTTGGTTTGTTAGGTGCGATACTACCTATTAAGTAGTGCCTCAAGTAAAACATTATATTGTTCTGCGTAAAGTGAAAACTTCCCACTAAGTTCATTATGTTCGTCACTTTCGACAGCATCAGATGTACCTACAATAAATCGGTAGCCGTAGGTACAAAGTAGCGTTTTATTTTTTAATCCTGGATATTCAATACCAAAACCACCAACAGCCAAAAATCTATAGTCATTGTGACTAACTCTGGCCTTTAAATCTTGTTCAGGGTCGTCTAGGTCAATAGGCAATAAAAGCGTTTTGAGTATCGCTACTTGTGTAAGTTTGGTTGGAACCGTATCGTGATTCATCCAGCAAGGCATGCCTTCAGCCATTCCAATAGATGGAATGGTCATTAATAAAAGTAAAAAGCTAAATCTCATACCTACTAGCACCTAACGCTAAGCTAAGGGGCGCAAACGCGTGGGGCATAATAGCGAAGCGCCCCGCGTGTTTGTGTCCCAGCAGGCCGCGACAGCGGACTGCGTCTTAAGCGTTTTGTTATGTGCTGAAACCATGACTTAAAACACCTTCCCTATGTTTTGGTTTAATTTATCGCGAGTTAACTGCGCAAGTGGTTAATGTGAAAACTCAATGCGAAGCGTATTGCTAAATCCCCTAACCCACTCAAAATTGCCGCGTTTACGATTAATACAATACTAAAACTATTTAGCCCAACTTATTACGACAGCACTGAAAATGCAATTTGCTTCCAATATCT
>NZ_JBSWYY010000048.1:0-13412 GCF_056161325.1 Alteromonas sp. ABE4_545 | reverse complement strand
AATATATCGAAATATGAATTGTCGTTGTGACACTCTTTAACGAGTGCCCACACAGATTGTCTTGTTATCAATTTTTAAAGAACAGTGCGAAAATCTCATTTCGCTGCTTCGCGAACTCTTTTTTAAGTTAGCCCCGAAGCGGGATGCGCATTCTACGCTCCTGGCTCTCAGTGTCAACACTTTTTTTGAAAATTAATTTTCGAAGCGTTTCGCTGAAACCCGCTTCAGACAAGGCCTGAAACCCTTCGTCGTTTCGGGCTGCTTGGCCTTCCCCGTCGAAGTGGAGGCGTATTATAGGGAAGTCTTTCTGATGGTCAATAGCTTTTTTGAAGAAAAAACAAAAAACGCGACCAAGTGGTCGCGTTTTAAACAAGATGAATAATATTTCGTCAAATTATGAAATATCTTCCCTATTCTGACTTCGTTTTATCGCTTTCTTCGCTCTCACTAGACTTAGATTTAGCGTCAGCATCACACTCTTGCTTAGATAAAAAGTCTGCGTCTTCTTCGTGATCACCAACAACGTCGTGTAATGTCACTTTATCAACTGTTCTGAATGTATTGATCGGCCCTGCCATCGCATAAAGAGCAAATACGAGGAAAAGTACTAACGCTGGCTCGGTCGCAACCACAACAAAAATGGCCATTACGATTAACAGTGCAACAAACGGCACCTTACCGCCCCAGTTAACTTCTTTAAACGAGTTATATTTAAAGTTACTCACCATCAGTAACCCTGAAAGGCCAGTAACCAGAGCCACAATAAACCCATAGTCATTACCGTTAGCGTTGTAATCAACACCAACCCAAACCATTCCGCTAACCACTGCCGCAGCAGCCGGGCTTGCCAAGCCTTGAAAGAAGCGCTTGTCAGCAATTCCCACTTGGGTATTAAATCGAGCTAATCGCAATGCCGCCCCAGCTACATAAATAAACGCAGCTAACCAGCCTAACTTACCCATTTCACTCAAGCCCCAGTTATATGCAACCAGCGCCGGCGCCACACCAAATGAAACCATGTCAGCCATAGAGTCATATTCTGCGCCAAAATCACTTTGAGTATTTGTCATGCGTGCCACTCGTCCATCGAGCCCGTCGAAAATCATGGCAACAAAGATAGCAACTGCCGCTGCTTCAAAATGACCATTCATTGACGAAACTACTGCAAAAAAGCCAGAGAAAAGCCCAGCAGTAGTCAGCAAGTTGGGTAATAAATAAATACCCTTTCTTTTTTGTTCTGACATTAGGTCGTCGATTCCTTATCGGTTACGATAATTAATATAGTGCCCGTTTATTATTTCATATTATCTACAGGCTACACCAGAAGCTCACCTTAAAAATTACGAAACACAACACGATAACTAGTTATATAAACACATACCTTTAGGTGTGATAATATAGGATATATTAACGCGTGTAAGCACTTTGATAACAACAAAAACAAACGTCAGCTTTCTTTACATTTTGATGAAATCTAAATTACTTCAAATTGTAAGTCACTGCACAGCAAAGTGTTTTAAGAGTTGGCACGCATAGTGCTTAACACCATGTTGAATTAGTAGTAGTTGTTGAAGGACTGTATAAATGAAAGTTAACGTAGGTATGTTGGCGCTCATTAGCTTTATTGCTATAAGTGCGCTCAATAGTGCTCACGCGACGAGTTACAGCCATAAGTGTGGTAGCGGTGGTTCAAATTATGACACCGAGACCTGCGATACGTTTAGTGCTGAGTACACATACGATCTATCAGAAGACGGTGTGGACTACGGCTTCGGTGATGCAAATAGCTTTGTGAATATCGATGGCATCACTGTTCAAATTACTACCTGGTCGGATACAGGAGATAACGATACGCTTGAAATGCAGGGCGCGCTATCTCAATACGGTGATGGTTACGGTTTATCGAACAATCACAGTTACGATAATCACGCTATTGATAACTACCTAGCATGTAGCAGATACAACTGTACAGAAGATTACGATTACGTGTTGTTGTCGTTTTCAGAAGCAGTGTCTTTAACCGGTGCTACATTTAGTTGGTTAGGCGATGAAAACGACACCCAAGTGTCTGTAGTCGGTATTACTGATTTTAATAATATCCCATCTACACTCACGTGGGCTTCAGTGTCTTCAATGGTAGATGACAGCTATAAAGGTTCATTCGACGTAGAAGAGTGTGATGATGTGTATACCTCCACGTTCACTGACTTGTCAGAGCCTGCGCAATACTGGTTAGTTGGCGCTTATAATACAGTATTTGGCGAAGTTGCTGGTGCGTCTAAATACAATGACGCATTCAAGATTGCGACAATTGGTTTTGATTCTGTCGACGGAACCACTCCACCGGCAAGTGGAGACAATCCAACGCCTGTTAACGAACCTGGTTCATTAGCCATTTTATTGGTAGGAAGTTTGGTCGCTTTACGTAGAAAGAAACAAGATTAAATTCTATAGTAAACCTGTTAATATGAAAAAGGTGGCTTATGCCACCTTTTTTACATAATGGACTTTTGTTTTCAGGTAGTAAAATGGTGAAACTCCGACAGTTAATTTTTAGTGGATTCATTTCGGTGAGTTTACTGTCTACGCCCTCTTATGCTGATTCCAGTGAAGATTTTGAGCGAGCGCTCCAAGCCTATAATGAAAAGAACTACAACGAGTCTTTCATTCACCTTAAAAATAGCCTGAAGCAAGACCCAGACAACTTGGCATCAAAGATATTAATGGGGAAGCTGCTCCTCATTAACGGGTACTTGATTGCTGCAGAGCTAGAATTTCTAGAAGCCCTTGATCAAGGTGCCGATATAGAATTAATTGCAGAGCCATTGGGGAATACTTGGCTATTTCTCAATAAATACCACGACATTATTGAGTTTGACGAAAGTGAGCGGTTATCTGGCGATTCAAAAATAAAATGGCTACAAATTAGAGCCAGTGCCTGTGTTAGATCGAATGACTATCAATGCGCAAAGCAAGCCTACCAAGATTCGTTAAAAATAAATCCTAATCACGTTCGCTCTATTGATGGTTTAACCTCTATCGCTTTATTCGAAAACAAACGCGATGAGGCAGCCAACTATATTAAGCAATCTGAGAGCATTAACCCCAACAACCCGTTAATGCTTAGGCAAAAGGGGCAACTTGCCCGTGTAAATGGTGAAATAGAACGTGCAGAGCAATTCTATAACCAATCAATTACACTAAACCCATCGGACCCTCAAACATTACGCCGCCTATTAGATCTGTATGTAGAAACCAATGATTTCGAGAAGGCTCAATCTCTTATTGATAAGATTATTGAGCAAACACCCAATGACCCGCTGGTCATTCTTCTCAACAACTGGCTAGACAGTCGCAATTATCAAAGCCGTATCGACAATGAACAGCTTAATAAACTCGATGAGATTATTTCAGCGATCACGCCAGAAGATATAGCTGCGCAACCTGTCTTACAATACATCAAAGGCTTGTCTGAATTCTTCAAGGGTAACATGGAACAGGCCACATTGTCTCTTGCGCAATATGTGGCTAAGCGCCCGAATGATATGCAAGCCGTGATGTTATTGGCACGTGCGTATATGAGCAGCCAAAAAGCCAAACAAGCTTTGGCTTTGTTAGAAGACCATCAAGAGCAGTTACTTGAGAATATCAACTCTGCCCTTATGCTAGGCGAGTTATTTCTCAAAGACGGAAAGACATTTAAGGCAGAATCGCTCGCATTTCGCTTAAACCGCCTCTATCCCAACAATAGCCGATTGAGTCTATTTAATGTCAAACTCTTGTCCGCCCGAGGAAAGTTAGAAGAAGCCAATCAGATACTCGATGCCAGTTACGATGCAAACCAAATGGTTCCAGAGTTTTTATTAACTTACACCTTGGTCAAGCTCAACGCACAGCAATTCAGTACCGCATTAGACAGCGCGACCAAGTTATTAGCGCTGTATCCAGAAGAGCCTGAGTTTATTAATTTAAAGGCAGGTATCTTGATAAAAATGCGGCGTTATGACGAAGCACGAGAGGCGGTAGACGCTGCGTTAGCAATTAACCCCGACTTGTTCGCAGCCAAATTCAATCTGGCAATGATTGAAACGCGCACAGGAAACTACACCCGTTCAAACAATATACTCAACCGGTTGTTGGAGATAGCCGACAAGCATCAAGACTCAATGCTACTGAAAGCAGACAACTTGACCGCTCTCGGTGAAGATGAAGAAGCACTCGACATCTACAACACCATTCTCACGCTAGATCCACAGAACCAACGAGCTCGCCAACGTATGTTGCAGCGGGCACTAGCTAATAACGATTTGGAAACAGCCATATACCACCTTAATCGTTTGCTAAGAGATGACTTCGACAACCCTAACTATTTAATGACCAAAGTCGACATTTATATTACTCAAGGGAAACTGTCGGAAGCCCAAGAGGTTGTTGATATTATTCAACACGTGGTAGCAGAATCTCCGGTTGGTTTATTGCGCTTGAGTCAAATAGAAGCCCGATTGAATAAACCCAATGCTGCGCTTGCTACGTTAGATAAAGCACTGGCGCTAGCACCTAACAACGTACAATTAAAGCTTGAAAAGGCCAAGATGCTGCTCGAAAACGACCAGCCAGTTCCGGCCAAAACCCTATTAAATTCCATTGCTGAAGGGCAAGAACAAAATGCAAACTACTGGTTTGTTAGAGGGTTACTGGCTGATGCAGAAGGTCAATTCGACCAAGCCGTTGCTCACTTTGATCAATCGGTTGCATTAGATAACCGCTTTAATCGAGCACTGATTTTGTTACAAGACCATGCGATTAACGGCTACGGAGAAGCTACATTTGAAAGTAGAGCGTTGAGCATCATTGAAAAGAACGAGTCGCCACTCACGGCAAAACGCTTGTTAGCGCTGTTCTATTATGTGAAGCAAGATAACCAAAAAGCCCGCGCACTCTATGATGAGTTACTCCTCGACCCGACAGTACAAGACAAAGCCGAGATATACGAAAAACTCGCCCTTTTGTACATGGAGGTAGATTTAGATAAAAGTCTGGCGTACGTACAAGAAGCTTTCAAACTAGCGGGCAATAGCACGTCGGTACTGGATACCTACGGCTGGGTTTTAACCGAAAAAGGCGATTATCAAGCAGGCTTGGCTATGTTGCGACGCGCTAATGCCACTGACGCTGACAATCCTACCGTGCTTTATCATATAGGCTACACATTGGTGAAGTTGGATCGCAAGGATGAAGCCAAGAAAACCCTCACTACCGCAGTAAATATGCAACGACCTTTTTACTATCGAGAAAAAGCTCGCGCATTGCTTGAAACCTTATAATCATCTATATAAAAAAGCCCGCTTTACATTAGTTTTTAACGTAAAGCGGGCTTGGTATTTTGCTTTATTGAATAATTAGCAGATCATTCTCTACATCAACTCGTATCGTCGCTTCAGGCATAAGTTCTCCAGATAAAAGCTTATGCGCTAATGGGTTTTCGATTTGTGTTTGTATCGCGCGTTTCAGTGGTCTCGCACCAAACACAGGGTCGAACCCAGCATCGGCCAGTTTATCCATGGCCAAGCCTGACAATTCCAATTTATATCCCTTATCCGCTAATCGCTGACGCAAAGACAGTAATTGAATTTTAGCAATCGACTTGATCTGCTCTCTTCCCAATGGATGGAACACCACAATATCGTCGACGCGGTTAATGAACTCAGGACGGAAATGCTGGCCTACCACCGACATCACCATCGACTTCATTTCGTCGTACTGATTTTCCTGATGCTTATCTTGGATGATATCTGAGCCCAGATTTGACGTCATGATCACCACGGTATTTTTAAAATCTACCGTGCGCCCCTGTCCATCGGTAAGTCGCCCATCATCTAATACCTGTAATAGAATATTAAATACGTCAGGGTGTGCCTTTTCAACTTCATCAAGCAAGATCACCGAATAAGGTTTTCTACGCACCGCCTCTGTTAAATAACCGCCTTCCTCATAACCAACATAACCGGGAGGTGCACCTACGAGTCGAGCAACCGAGTGTTTTTCCATAAACTCAGACATATCAATGCGCACCATGGCATCTTCGGTGTCGAACATAAAGCCAGCCAAAGACTTACAAAGCTCGGTCTTCCCTACCCCAGTTGGCCCTAAGAACAGGAATGAGCCAATTGGGCGATTAGGATCAGCTAATCCTGCACGAGATCGACGAATAGCATTAGATACAGCCGTAACTGCTTCTTGTTGACCAACAACGCGCTTGTGTAACACCTCTTCCATACGCAGGAGTTTTTCTCGCTCACCTTCGAGCATCTTCGCTACTGGAATACCTGTCCAACGCGAGAGCACATCGGCAATTTCGTTATCCGTTACCTTGTTTTTCAACAACTGGGTTTCACAGGTTTCGTTTTCTGCCGCCTTTTCTAATCGAAGCTCCAACTCTGGAATTCGACCATATTGCAACTCCGACATGCGATTTAAATCAGACGCTCGACGGGCGATCTCTAAGTCCAACTTTGCCTGCTCCAACTCAGACTTTATAGACTGGGTGCCTTGCATGGCTTCTTTTTCTTCAAGCCAAATGGCTTCTAAATCAGAGAACTTGTTTTCCGCTTGCTCTCGCTCTAGCTCAATCATCTCTAAACGCTTATGACTGGCATCATCCGTCTCTTTTGCAAGCGCTTGTTCTTCTAATTTAAGCTGAATAATACGGCGCTCTAAGCGATCCATATCTTCTGGCTTAGAATCAATCTGCAAACGGATACTTGAAGCCGCTTCGTCAATCAAATCGATGGCTTTATCTGGTAACTGACGATCACTGATATATCGATGCGACAAGGTCGCTGCAGCAACAATCGCTGGGTCAGTAATATCCACCGAGTGATGAAGCTCATACCGCTCTTTCAACCCACGTAAAATAGCGATGGTATCTTCGACACTTGGCTCATCGACCAAGACCTTTTGAAAACGACGCTCAAGTGCGGCATCTTTCTCGATATATTGGCGATATTCATCCAGTGTGGTTGCCCCCACACAATGTAGCTCACCGCGAGCCAATGCAGGTTTAAGCATATTGCCCGCATCCATAGCTCCGTCGCCTTTACCCGCGCCCACCATAGTGTGCAACTCATCAATAAAGAGAATGACGCGGCCTTCTTCTTTGGCCAATTCATTTAAAACGGCTTTTAAGCGTTCTTCAAACTCACCGCGGTATTTCGCACCGGCAACCAGTGCGCCCATGTCTAATGACAACACGCGTTTATTTTTCAAACCTTCAGGCACTTCACCATTGATGATACGCTGGGCCAAGCCTTCAACGATGGCCGTCTTACCCACACCAGGCTCACCAATTAATACTGGGTTGTTTTTGGTCCGGCGTTGGAGCACTTGTACCGTGCGGCGAATTTCGTCATCACGACCAATTACTGGGTCTAATTTTCCCTGCTCTGCTCGCTCGGTTAAATCAGTAGTAAATTTTTCCAACGCTTGACGCACATCTTCAGCATTGGGGTCGGTCACTTTCTGACCGCCACGCATGGTGTCAATTGCTTGCTCAATTTTGTCGCTAGTGACATTCAAACTCTTGAGAATCTCACCCAGCTTTCCTTTGTCCTGCAACGCAGCGAGAACAAAGATTTCAGACGTGATGTAGTCGTCTTTACGCTGCTGGGCAATTTTGTCGCACAGGTTTAAAAGTACAACCGTGTCTTTACCTAACTGAACATCGCCACCAATGCCTGAGAGGCGAGGCAACTTGTCTACGGCCTCTGCAAGTGCTGAACGCAGTCCGTTCACATTAATGCCTGCTTGGTCAAAAACAGGGCGAACAGATCCCCCTTGCTGATTGAGCAAAGCCGTCATTAAATGAACCGGTTCTATATATTGGTGATCGCGCCCCAATGCCAAAGACTGTGCATCAGAGATTGCGATCTGGAACTTGCTGGTAAATCTATCTAATCGCATGACTACCCTCGTTAGCTGCAATAATCTATCTATTGGCTAATTTATGGGTACGGATTTTATTTGATTCAAGTTGTTGAAAGAAAATACAAGGAGATTTTTGATCTATATCAGCAGATTTATCTCGCTGCTACGCGCTATTTAATTCCGATAACCGAAACCATTCTGCCCGTAGGTACAGCGCCCTGGTGTTGAGCCCGTCGATGAGAAAAGTACTTATCCGCTTTTTGATACGTACATTCGCGACCTCCAAAAACATGGGGTACCCCCAATGCTTGCAGCTGTTTCTTAGCAATAGCTGGAAGGTCAACAAGATACTTATTCGGCGACGAAGCGGGAACAATGCAAGATTCAAATGAAGCCAACTGGCTTGCTACGTCATCGCCTACTTCATAAGCCTGTTGTGAAATACAAGGGCCTATCCACGCTAAAGTTTCGTTAACGTCACTCGCTAAACGAGCAAGAGTATTAGCAATAACGCCTTTCACAAGCCCTTGCCATCCAGCGTGAATCGCGGCCACTTCAGTGCCCGCTTTATTGGTTAACAATACAGGCACACAATCTGCCGTCATCACGGCACAAAAATGCTGGCTTGAACGGCTAATAGCCGCATCTGCCGACACAGCTTGAGATTGAGGCAACTCAACACACAAATCACTGTGTATTTGATTCAACCAAGTAATGCGTTCTGAAAAAGGTAACGCAGCCCGATTAGCTTCGACATCAGTAGGATTATCGTCAACGTGCAATCCCACGTTAAAGCTGTCGTAGCGCCCATGACTTTGGCCTCCATCACGCGTTGTTTGGAAAGCAACAATGTTACTGGGAGCAGGCCAATCGGGTGTGTACCACATACTACTTAATAATCATCTTCAAACTGTTTAGAGTCTTCTTTGATAACACTGAGCAAATCCACCATATCTTGAGGCAGTGGTGCTTTCCATGTCATCCACTCTTCTGTGGTTGGATGAAATAAAGACAACTGAGCTGCGTGCAAAGCCTGACGTTTAAAGCCACGTAATGCATCAACACATTCGGGGGAAGCCCCTTTGTGAAGCTTGGCACGGCCACCGTAATTTTGGTCGCCCACCAGCGGGTGTTTGATGTAAGACATATGCACACGAATTTGGTGTGTTCTTCCTGTTTCTAGTTTTAATCGTACATGAGTATGGGCTCTAAACTTTTCGATAACACGATAGTGGGTTACCGCAGGTTTACCAAACTCTCGTACCGCCATGTGAGTACGCTTAGTAGCATGCCGCCCAATAGGCGCATCAACAATACCACCCGCCACCATAGTACCAATACACACTGCTTCATATTCACGGCTCATGGTGCGAGTTTGTAGTTGATCAACAAGATGCGTTTGGGCTGGCAGCGTTTTCGCTACCACCATTAACCCTGTTGTGTCTTTGTCTAGACGATGCACAATACCTGCACGCGGCACGTTATCAATCCCCGGCACATGACTCAACAATGCGTTTAACACCGTACCGTCTTGGTTGCCTGCACCAGGGTGCACAACTAAATCGGCTGGCTTATTAATAACAAGAATATCGTCATCTTCGTAAACAATATCCAATGCAATTTCTTGCGGCTGACTCGTTACTTGCTGTTCTATTTTTGCACTGACAGCCACTTCTTCATCACCCAGCATCTTTTGTCTAGGTATTTGGCACACCTCACCATTTAGCGAAACATTACCTGCTAATATCCATTCTTTTAAACGAGAACGTGAATATTCAGGGAACAAATCAGCTAAAACCTGATCTAACCTCTGACCGAAATGATGAGCTTCAGCAACTGCTGACAAATTAACCTGTGTTTCCAACGTCGACATAACACCCTAGGATGACTACTACAAACCCCTATTATAACAAGCTTTGTTTACTGACTGGGGAATTGTTGTCACTTTTCTATGTGTTTTTACCTTTCGAGTACGTTAGAATGGCTGGATTAACTTAGGCCACGTTGCCAAATAGCTCGCAATTCACTGGATTATCAGGAATTTACATTATATGAAAAGCAATCGTCTGTGGGTGCCAGTAGTGTTTGGCGTCATAGTATCACTTAGCGGATGCAGTTCTTCTGACCCGCAAGAGCAGGTAATCAATGCAAATTTGGGCGCTCAACAACTCTATGAAAAAGCCCAACAAAGCCTCGAAAACGGCAATTTCTCTGCGGCCGCCAGTGCGCTGAGCACGCTTGATTCTCGCTTTCCCTTTGGCCCTTTATCTCATCAGGTGCAATTGGACCTTATTTACGCGTATTACAAGTCGGGTAAACCAGACCAAGCCTTAGCGACAATTGATCGGTTTGTTCGTTTGAACCCTAACCATTCAGATATCGATTACGCTATCTATATGCGTGGTTTGACGAATATGGAATCAGATACCAACTTGTTCCAAGAATTGGTTAACATCGACCGCGCTGACCGAGATCCAGCGAAAACACGTCAAGCGTTCGACGATTTCCGCAATCTTATTGAACAATTCCCAAACAGCAAATACGCGGCAGATGCGCGTAAGCGGATGTTGTTTATTAAAGATCGTTTAGCCCGATATGAAGTTGCAATTGCGCGTTATTATATGCGTCGTGAGGCTTATGTTGCGGCGGCTAATCGTGGGCGTTATATCGTTGAAAACTACCCTGACTCCAACGAGGTACAAACCGCATTGGAAATTATGGTGGAATGTTATAGCCAGTTGAAACTCGATGAGCTAAAAGGCAATGCCATGAAAACGTTGCGCTTAAACTTCCCAGACAGTGAGTTTATTAACTAACTGTCTGGCTGTTAGTATTCGATGTCGACCGTATATATTTGGCTTCAAACTCAGCCTTAGATAACGGTCGACTATATAAATAGCCCTGAAACAAATGACATCCCATTTGTTGTAAACACAGCCTTTGTTCTTGTGTTTCTACACCTTCTGCTACCAATTCGCATCCAAGCTCTTGCCCCATTCGCACAATCGTATTAGTAACGTTGACAGCGGTTTCACTTCCCAGCAAATCTCGTACAAAGCTACGGTCAATCTTGATCACTGAAATAGGCATTTGATGTAAATAAGCCAGTGACGAGTACCCAGTACCAAAATCGTCTAATGCTATATTGATCCCAAGTTCATTAATGGCATTCAATAAAGGGATCACCCGCTGCTCTTGTGTGACCAAGCCAGTCTCGGTAATTTCTATTTCCAAATGTTCAGCGGGGAAACCGGTATAACGCAACACCTGCTCTAGCCAACCCGACAGATCTGAAAAGCGCAGCTGTATTGGTGACACATTAACCGCTATAGACAATGGCTCGCCACGCTCTTTGAGCCACATTACACCGGCTTCACAGCTTTTCCGCAGCATCGTACGCCCAATTTGATCAATTAACCCCGTTTCTTCAGCCAGAGGAATAAACTCATTCGGCGGAATAATTTCGCCATCGGGCTTTATCCATCTCGCCAATACTTCAACACCAACAAGGTGATTATCACTCAAGCGCACTTTTGGCTGAAAATAAGGCTGTATTTCCCCTCGCGCTATGGCCTCGCGAAGCTGAGTTTCTAACATCAACTTACGCTTTCGAGTTTGTGTCATTGAGGCTTGATAAAACTCAATACTGCCCGCACGAATACCTTTCGCCCAGTACAAAGCGGTATCGGCTTGTTGATAGAGGGTTTCTGTGGTTAATGCAAAGTCGGGGAATAAACTGATACCACAACAACAATCAATGTGAACACGATCGCCATTCCCAATTGACATCACTGATGACACCGCTTCTCGCGCTCGACTAGCCAGTTTTTGTAAGAATTCTTGACTGTCACATTTGGGAATAAAAATGGAAAACTCGTCGCCGCCTAAGCGATAAACAGTTCCCAATTGACCAACGACTTCTTGTAATCTCACAGCCACTTTTTGCAACACGAGGTCTCCGACAACATGACCGTAGCTGTCGTTGACATTCTTAAAGCTGTCTAAGTCGATTAACAACAAACCTAACTTATCAGTTTCTGAGGAAAGGCTCATTGCCTCTCGCAGTTGCTGTTGAAGTAAGCGACGATTGGGTAAATGCGTTAACGCGTCGTGATTTGCCTGAAAGCGCAACGCTTCGCGCATTTCAGTGACATCGGAGATGTCTGTTAACGTACAGGTATAATTAATGACCTTACCATGGGTATTCTCTACAGGCACAACAGATAACCAAGCGCTAATTGTTTGACTACCGTGCTTTTGATAAACAATTTCGTCCTGCCATATAGCCCCCGTTTTTACTTGTTGTAATAGTTTTTGTTGAGCGGCTTCATCTAATTGTAATACCTGTGGGAGATATGTCTGCTCAAGTAACGTGTCTCGGGGAATGCCACACAAACGCTCAAAAGCCGGATTGATATTGACAATGAAAAGGTGTGGGTCAGTTACCACAATGCCTTCTTGGGATTGCTGAAATACGGCATCGGCTTGAAGTAACCGCTCTTCCCTGTCTTTCACGGTTTTCACAATATCGTTGCCGGAACTGAGCAGTAATTTCCAATCCAATAAATTGTTGTCGTCGTACATGGCAAGTCGTTCACGACTAAATACCAAAAAGCCAAAGAGCGGTATTCCAAATGAGATGGCTAACACTGCTTTGCCACTAAAGCCGCCGATGATCAGGTGAAACACTTCGGCGCTAAAGCCCATCGCAAATAAAGGGAAAAACACTCCATCAAGCACCAGCATTGCCATAAAACTGAGCGTATAAACAAAGCTGAGGATTAAATGAGATTGGGTGAGTTTGCGCAGAGAGTTGAAGATAACAAATAAAAATAACAGCTCAACGATAATAAGAATGGCACCAAGAATGAGCAGCGGAATAGAGATATCAAATAGTGCACTAGGAATGGCATTGGTATTAATGGTGTCTGGCTGCGCAAGAATGTCGGCGATGAGCATAAACAAAAACACCTTGAACACGCCCACGGTTACCACTAAACGCGCAAGGTTCTGTAAGATGAAGGCGTCGCGCTCAATAAAGGCAAACACAACACAGGTCATCATAAACGCGCCGTACAGTATGCTCCCACCTGAAACCACCACGCCGTCAAACAACTCAAGTGAATAAACGGCCCCAACAAAGCCGCCCATCAACAGTACTAGGCTAATATAAACGTAAAAAGACACGCGACGCGTTTGTGGGTTGTCTTGTATCACTAACACAGCAGGAAACAAGACTAACAATATGACCTGAATTAGATAGTCGGCCAACATCTAACATTCCTTCGAAATCACTCTTTCTCAATATTGTTCTCATATTGAGCCCTGCGTACAATATAACGCCATTGGCGTGAAACGACAAAAAAGATATACCACGCCAATAGATTCCCCCGGGCATGCCCGGGGTTCTATCGGTTACAGCTCCATTCGGAGCTGATCTGAATCCTTCCGACCTTGATGCTCAACGTAGTTCCGTATTGTGTGCTCGT
>NZ_JBSWYY010000047.1:0-15643 GCF_056161325.1 Alteromonas sp. ABE4_545 | reverse complement strand
AAGAGCGTCCCCATGATGCCCTGAATGATCTGACACCATGGGAATATTTAACCAAGCATGAAATGGCCGAAATCTCTAATTATGGATGTAACTAATTAAGGGAGGTTTACAGGACAATCTAAGGTATCACGGCTGCTCAAGTCTGAAAGAAACGTCGACATACACGCCAGCGGCGTTCGCAATATATGGCTGAGGGAAAACATGAATACCACTGCGTTACGGTTGGCAAAACTTGCCGAAGCGCGGCAACATTGATAGTGTGATTACGTCAAAATCGCTTGGTACTTATGCCGTCAGTATCCCTTGGTAATCACACTAAATTCTTCTCAGCTGTTAACACCAAGCGATTTTGTCGTACTTTAATTACCACGCGATTCTGTCGTAGCCATAAATCCATTCGTGACTGACGTGATGACCGATGATTTTACCTACACCAGCAATCTGCTCAGGACTCCAATTTTCATTAAGCCCGAACTCAACAAAGGTAATCGTCAGTTCAGATATCCTTTACTTTGTGGCCAGACACCGTCGTTTTAATGTCTTGGCTTGAGCGACTTCCGGTAGGTAATGGCTATCTCGAACTCGATTGCGCTTGACTTCCCGACTAATAGTGCTTTGACTCACACTCAGACGTTTTCCGATCTCCCCGTAACTGAAACCCTCGTGCAAGTAGGCCTCAATCTGGTATCGTTGTCCCTCGATCAACTGCTTGTAACTCATGGTAATACTCTCATTGTTTGGCGACTTTAGAATACCATCAACAGGTAGTTGATCGTCTGTCACCCATTAACCATGAGTGGTGCACTTATTATCTGAATTCGGGGGGACATTCGTTATATTATTTATGTTGTTGTATAAAACTCATTAATGTGTCAGTACGGTTCTAATTGGCTATGTTGGCAATTAAATTAATATCGCAAATTTCATCATTGCCCTTATTTATTATATCTTCGTAGATCTTTGTATACTGGTGGGACATTTCGTCTAAATTTTGACTTTTTCCTTCATTATTCTGCCATTGGATAACATTGTTAGCGTATTCTTGCCAAAACATCTCCCCTGAAACAGCGCTCAGAATTTTAAATAGATCATCTAGATCGGTGCTTTTTACAAGTACACCACATTTATTTTTACAAATTCTTTCTTTGACGGCCCCATTATTAAATGCAACCACTGGAAGTCCACTTGCCCACATTTCTGTCAGTGTGTGACACCATGTTTCGGGCCAGATAGATAAGAGTAATCCCCAACTGGGCTTAATTTTCGCTATTTCGATGCTAAGTTCATCTCTTTTATAAGCACCGTACTCATAAAATCTTGGATGTGTTATATTGATATCCGCAAGTTTACCAAGTAAGTGAATTTCATAATTCGGAAATTTCTCTAGGATTGGTAAAATAAAACTACTGCCTTTACTTTTGGCTATAGTACCTAACATCAGTAACTTTATATTTTTCCCTTCCTTAGGTCTTGAAGAAGAACAAGCAAAGTTAGCAAAGTCACGACCGTGAGGAATTATATGAAAAGGTTTATCTAACGCAGCTGGCAAATTCTGTATTGTGGTGTTTTTAACAAAATTGGATGTAGTAATGATTGAGTGCACATGCGTTAGCATTGTATTAAACATATGACGCCATTTCTCAATATCGTAGTGTTTTAAATTTGCAAAATACTCTTTGGGCCAGAGTTCGATATTACACATACCTGAGCCCGCAGTACACTTGCCGCCACAGTAACTATCATTATTGTCTAGTAATTTAACTGATGGACATACAGGATAAAAATCGTGAATTGAATAAATAGTAGGTATCCCAAGTTTTAGTGCTTCCTCGACTAAGCCTACGCTGTGCCAAGCAATTTGCCTGACATGGATAAGTTCAATTGACCAGAAATGAAGTAAGTCTAGTACCAAGTTGTCGTATTCACTGCTTGCATGAGTATTTGGTGTTATTGGCTGCTTTAAGTAGTAAGTTTGTAGGTGAAACTCTTCTTTCCCAGAGACAAAGTAAATGCTAATTCTTCTTGAATTACTTTTGAGGAGAAAGGTCTCGTATTTGTCTTGAATAGACTTCATTAGGTCTTTATTGGTTTTGGCCGTTCCTCCATCCTCAGTAGCGATAACAAATAATATTCTTGGTTTACTTTGTGAAATAAGATCTTCTAAGTTATCAATCAAAGATGATACGCGCTGTTTCATAAATTGAAATGGCCTTGACGAAAAGCCTTGTTGTATCTGGGCATTGTAGTCTTTATAGCGCTCATTTAATTTCGCAAGTCCATTTTCGACTAAGCTAATTTTTTCAGCCTTGAATGATTTTGTTCCTTCATGAAAAACAAATGTGCTTGGGTCAACTATGTTTGTCCAGCCCGCTAATCGTGCTCTGAAGCAAAAGTCGTTTTCTTCACCATATCCCCTAGGAAACGCATCCTCGTCAAAATAACCAATCGAATCAATTACATTATATTTAATATACATGCAAAAACCGTGTCCAGTAGGTATCTCTACAGGCTCGAGTTCTAAATGCTTCGATAGTAGACGTGTCAACTCCGTTGGATTCGTGGCCTGGTGAGAACTTATGCTTTCGAGCGAAATAGAGAAAGGTCCAGCTGAATTGGAGAGCGGAGTGACTGTACCTATTTTTTCTTCACGGTACGCTACATATTTCAAATTTAAAATTAGTGATTTTGGAACGATAGTATCAGAGTTAAGAATGATAACGTCGTTACCAGAGGTTTTCTGAATACCAGTATTTATACTTTTTGAAAACCCTTTGTTAATTGAGTTTCGTATAATCGAAACATTACTGTAGTGAGCATAGCTATTCAGTAAATCAGAAATTTCAATCTCATCACTACAGTCGTCAATTAAAATGACAGTAAAAGCTCCCTTGAGTTGGAATACACTGTCGAGGCATTTTTTGACAAAGTGAGCACCATTAAAAATAGGAACAATAATTGTTACTGGTTTTGAAATAGAATGAGAATTGACTTGATAGACTTTCTTTGGCTGGTTTACGTTTGAAAAATTTTGCCACCAGGTCTCACCACATAACAGTTTCTTAGGTTCTAGGCCTTGAGTTTTACCATAAATTTCATAATGAAGAAGTGGAGGCAGGCCCGTTGGTATCGTTTCTGACAGCTGAGCAATATAGTGCTCTTCGTTAAATAAGGGGCCCGGTAGTCTACCTTCGGTGAATCCATTTAATATGTAGTGAAGTTGAGGAGAAACACCAGATGAAGCAACATCTGGGTATTCATTTAAATACCATCGCGCATCAAAAAACTCAGAGTTCTGCAAAACCCGAGCTAATTTTATTTGTTTTCTTCTTTGTGGAAAAAATATGTAAGTTAATCCGGCTTTGAACTTATCTATCAAGTATTTCACATTTATCTCAATATCATTTTCTGATAACTAGGAGCGAAAAAAACTTCGAACCTTCGAAATCAAACGAACTTTTCTTCCGCCTTTTACTCTACTAAAAAGGATGTCTAACTCCTCTTGAGTAAAGATTTTCGACAATGCTTTACGTTTTTTCGCAATTGCATTTGAAAGCAAAGCATTGATCTCTTTGTTACCCAAAATTTCATGAAGAAGTTTATTAAAGGTATCTCCTTTAATGGATTGAGATACGCTATTGCGGGTGCATGATTTTCGACAATGATCAATAAAAAGATCAAAGTCACGAATTGGAAATCGCATAAAAAAAGTTTTCAATTGATAAATATAGTCCTGCTTAAGTAATGCATACTCTTTTTCACTCATGAAAGTATATGGAAGAGGAGCAGGATGATTTTTTTGTAGAAGTAAGTCTATTTTATGTAACAAAGTCTGGTCTTCTAGAACATTGACCTTCCTTTTGAATTCAATAGCGATGGGGGAGTAAGAAGAATTGATTGTCTTCGAATTCTGAACGTCCAAATTAGTTATATTTAGACAGTGTAAGAAATCCTTAATGAGTTGGCCTCCATAAAATAAGTCCGGAGCAAAGTAACGAACTATGAACTGCTCTGGGTAAGCTGCTATGAGTTGCCAGAGTATACGAAGATTGCTCGATAACCCTTTTTCAGGCGCAACGAATACATCTGTATTGTTATGACGCTTTACAGTCTGATTGTATGAAGAGTCCAACGTTTCCAATTCAAACCTAAGATAATAAATTAACTTTACATTAGGGATGTGATTAATAATCTGTTTAATTTCTTGAAAGAAAAACTCAGACGAAAGAAGCAATACTTTTGAATTATTTGATTTGCAAATCGACTCGAGGCGGTTGAGTTTTTCTTCTGAGAATACTAGTGAACCAGAATGCTTGATATCAAATAGTGATGCTAAGTTCCCGGAACTGATCCCGTTTTCGTCAAGAGGGTGCTCTGGATAATAAACGCTAAATTTTTGTAAAACCTCGCGATTTTTAACAAGCCAAGCTTGTATAGAGGAAGTGCCAGTTTTGGGAGGGCCTACGTGTACGTATACTTGCATCAAAAATTACCAACAGAGTAAAGGATTTTATTCGCTCAAGGGGGGCGGACCATGAGACCTTGAGAGAGGAAGGCCAAGAATATCAAATTTTCTTACATTGAGTAACAGGCAACTTTATTGGGTGCGATTTGAATACTGTTAGCCTTATTAGGGTTATTGAGTTGGTATAAAGAAGTGAATAGTTTCACAGCCTCTGATACGATATTAAGAACAACTATCGACAAATTGCAGGAGAATTTTTTTGTCGCATAATACTCATAATCTTTCGATGAAACACTGGTGGCCGCCGCATCAAGAAGCAGCTGACGAATTTATAGAGTACAATCAAGAAATCGGTGAAACTGATTCACTAAATCAGTTTGATACAGTAGCTGAAGCGTGTAAAAACATATATGTTGGCGACAAGTCGGGCAACAGACTTTATAATTTTTTCAAAGAAAAAATTGACTCAAAAACACCTGCCTCGTTAGTCAGGCTTGGTGATGCAGATGGCAACGTCTTGTTTAATGCTATGGGACAGTGGCCAAATCTTTCTGATTATTGTCTTAAAAAAATATCCCAAATATACTTTGGGGATCAGAATGTAATGGTTGAGCATGCTGACTTTTTCACTGAAATCGTCCTAGACGCCGTTAAGAATGCAGATGTTGTAGGTGCTCCTGAAAGAGGGACGATAGGCCGGAGTTTTAATACGCCTTTGGAATCAATTGATACTAGAGGCATGGTAGGGATGAGGGGGGTTTATAACTTTTTCTCTAGCCCTGAATGTTGGGAATTATCTGATTTTAAAGATATTATTTGGTCGAGTACGTGGTACAGTAGAGCCTTATTACCTTATTATTCAAAATTACTTCAGAATTTACCTTTCTGTGGCTTCATTACTTGCTACCCAGAAATGGCCTCAATATTCTCCGCAGCATACAATATCCCTAAAACACAGAGTATTAACGTTCCAATGCAGGCTTCGGTTGCGGGCAAGAGCGAGAATATTCGTCATTATCCTGATGCCTATCAATCCATTCTGGATTCAATAAATCCACCCTACGAGGGGGCTGTTTATATTATTGCCGCGGGTATTCTGTCTAAACCATATGCAACAACTGTCAAAGCAAGAGGAGGGATAGCGATTGATGTTGGAAGTATCGCAGATGTTTGGATGGGAACAGCGTCAAGACCCGGAATGGACAAGAGCTTCGTAGATAAATGGAAAATGGTGGCAGAATAGTAATGGTAGATTTGGATTTATTTAAGAAAGAGAATCCCGAGTTATTTAGCATTTTGAGTAGTTTTGGGGATGAAAAAGTATACTTCTATCCAAATCAGGGGAATGCAGGAGATTCAATGATTGCGGCAGCGACTTATCAAGTTTTTGCTGCTATGAACATTTCTTTTGAGTTGATTAATTCTCCAGGAAAAGCCGCCAAGCTTAAAAACTCTAAGATAGTGCTAGGAGGTGGTGGGAATTTTGTACCGATGTACGGAGCCATCGCCTCTTTTCTTAAAGCTTTGTCTGGGTCTTCTAATCAGGTTGTGCTCCTTTCTCATTCAATTCGAGGGCACCAAGAGATAATTAAACACTTGAAGGATAACGTTACCCTTTTTTGCAGGGAAAATGATTCGATAAGGTACTTAGAAAATTTAGGTACTACAGCTCATTTTTATCGCTCGCATGATATGGCTGTCTATATGGATGTCGACGAAATACTACTAAAATGGAAAGATAACAAGGAGAACATAGAAAATTTCGAAAAAAAGCTGCTGTCAAAAGGAATTACAAATATTCATCAGTTGGCTTTTGAAAGCATGTGGTGCATTCGAGGAGGTGCTGAGAGTACAGTGTCCATTCCTGATAATAATTTTGATATTTCAGATATTTTTCGTTCTGATGTGACACCTGATTTCGCATTCAAGAGTACTGCTGAAATGCTTTACTTTTGTTATCTAGCAAGAGAAGTAAAGACGAATCGAATGCATATAGCTGTAGCTTGTGGCTTAATGAATACCACTTGTAAGATGTTAGATAATAGTTATGGAAAGCTTTCTTCAGTATACGATGTCACTTTAGAAAATAAGTTTCCTAGTCTTAGCTTTGAAGAGTCGTCTCGCTCTACCAATCGCTTAATGGGTTAAAAGTGCTACCACGTTTAAAAGATAGGAAGATTCTGTTTTTCGGGTTTAGTGTAACCGAAGAGAACCATGGTTATACTTTTGAATTAAAGCGGCGGTATAAAGATGAAATCAGTGTTGATAGTAAAGCTGTAGGTGGTTTAGCATTATGGGCTGTTCCCTATATCCTGGATAACTTAGAGTTAGAAAGTTTTGATGAAGTAATCTTCGAAGTTTCAACTTGTCTTAGATACAGTGAAAGTGAACCACAAAAATACATTGATGACTTGTCAAGAATTTTACATCATTGCAGTGTTAAAAACGTAGCGGTACGCTTCCTTCAACTTTATCGTGGAGATGTTAATTACGGAGCTGATAACCTATCCAAAGCGGTGACAAGGTTTTGCGTAAAACAAAACGTTAGAGAAATATCTCTTATTGATAAAATGAGAAAGCTAGATGCTGCTGGAAAGCTGTCTGACTATTTGAGGGACGGGACTCATACTTCACCGAAGGGGGCAGCTCTTTACGCAAATGCGATATTTGAAAACCTCAATACCTATAGCAATCAAGTTTCAGAGCATAATTTTCCCTTTAGCGTAACTAAATGTTGCATACCTTTAGATAGCTGTAGTTTATTGGAGTATTCGAAGCGCTTTGAGCGGAGGGGTATTGAGTTTTCGACTTTTAATATTGTGGAAGGCACAAAATTTAAAGTTGTAGTGCCTGAAAATTGCGTAATCGTTGGTGTATGGTATGTTAAAGGCCCTAAGTCAGGAGTGTTAGAGGTGTCACTTAATGGTAAGAGTTACCATAAAATTATTGGCTACGATAAATTTTGTTATTACTCTCGCTATACAGTGTGGAAAGTACCTAAGTCTGCGGTTAGTGAAATGACGATATTTCATACGCAAATTCAGCCAAGTACCAAATTGGTCAAAGGCGTAAGGTATGAAGGTAAAAGAGAAACTTCAATTTGCGGGCTTTTAGTAGATAGAAAAACAACAGAGATGTAGATGACAATGAGAAAAGGAATTATCTTAGCTGGTGGGTCAGGTACCCGCTTACACCCTTTAACTAAAGTTGTTAGCAAGCAGCTCATGCCGGTTTATGATAAACCCATGATTTATTATCCGCTTACAACACTTATGATGTCAGGCATTCGTGATGTCTTAATTATTACCACACCAGAAGAACAGCAACGCTTCATTGACTTAATTGGTGATGGTCAGTCTCTAGGTATGAATATTGAGTACGCTGTTCAGCCCACTCCCGACGGTCTGGCTCAGGCATTCTTGATCGGTGAAAAGTTTATCGGAAGTGACAGCTGCTCTCTCGTATTGGGTGATAATATTTATTATGGGCATGATTTGAAAATGTCGCTGCAGAATGCTTTTAAACAAGCGCATGGGGCTACTGTTTTCGGGTATCACGTGCATGACCCTGAGCGATATGGGGTTGTAGATTTTGACAATAATTGGAACGCACTTTCGATAGAAGAAAAGCCAACTAAACCAAAGTCAAACTATGCTGTAACGGGGTTATATTTTTATGATAACCGCGTAGTGGATTTTGCAAAAGAAGTAAAACCGTCGTCTCGCGGTGAGCTAGAAATTACTGATTTAAACAACTTATACCTTCAAGACGGGAGCCTGAAAGTCGAATTAATGGGCCGAGGTTCTGCTTGGTTAGATACAGGTACGCTTGATTCTTTACTAGATGCCGCAAATTTTGTAGCTGCAATAGAAAAACGCCAAGGTTTGAAAGTATGCTGTCCTGAAGAGGTTGCATTCCGTATGGGGTATATTGATGCTGAACAACTAGAAAAGTTAGCAGCGCCGCTCAGAAAAAGCGGTTACGGTGACTATTTGTTAAAAGTAATCCAAGACCGCATCAAATGAAGTCAGTAAAAAACGGATATAAATTTCTATGCAGATAATTAAAACAGACATCCCAGAAGTAAAAATCATAGAGCCAAAAGTCTTCGGTGACGAGCGAGGTTTTTTCCTCGAAACCTTTCGTACCGACTGGTTTAAAAAAGAATGCGCAGATGTCGATTTTGTTCAAGACAACCACTCCAAATCTAGCCAAGGTATTCTTCGTGGCCTTCACTACCAGCTAGAACAAACCCAAGGTAAATTGGTACGAGTGGTTAGTGGTGAAGTCTACGATGTTGCGGTGGATATGCGTAAAGGTTCTCCGAGTTACGGAAAGTGGGTAGGTGTAACTTTGTCAGCAGAAAATAAACGCCAGCTTTGGGTGCCAGCAGGTTTTGCGCATGGTTTTTATGTAACAAGTGAGACGGCAGAGTTCGTATATAAATGTACAGACTATTACCATCCAGAGTCTGAGGTTTCGGTAAAGTATAACGACCCCACTTTAAATATCGAATGGCCGTTAGTAAATGGCGAGCCGCCGGCTTTATCTGCTAAAGACGAAGCCGGTCTAGCATTCGCAGACGCCCCTACATTTTAATTGTTGCTGGATAATATCGATACATGAACATTGTAATTATAGGTAAGTCTGGTCAGTTAGCGTTTGAGCTTTCTCGCGAATTAGATAATGGCTCACATAGCGTTGTGCTATTGGGGCGTGATGATATCGACATTACAAGTGTTAGTAGTATTGAAGAGACGTTATTGTCTCTATCTGCTGACGTTGTCATTAATGCATCAGCTTATACCGCTGTTGATAAGGCCGAAGAAGACATCACTACGTGTAACGCTATTAATGCATTAGCTGTTGAATATTTGGCAAACTACTGTAAAGCCAACAGTGTTTTTATGGTGCATGTTTCAACTGATTATGTCTTCAATGGTCATAAAGGATCGCCTTATTTACCTGATGATCCGATCGAGCCGCAAGGTGTTTACGGTAAGTCAAAAGCAGAAGGTGAAAAAGCGCTGCTAGAAATACTCCCTGAAGCTAGCTGTTTAATTCGAACTGCATGGGTGTATTCTTCCCACGGTAACAACTTTGTTAAAACTATGCTTCGTTTAATGGCCGATAAGCCTCAACTTGCGGTGATAGATGATCAAGTTGGCACACCAACTTGGGCAAAAGGTTTAGCTGAAGCTTGTGTTTCTGCAGCCGAAAATAGAACCAAAGGCGTATTCCATTGGACGGATGAAGGCATTGCAAGTTGGTATGACTTTGCATTGGCTATTCAAGAGCTAGGTGTTGAAAAAGGTTTATTAAGTAATGTTATTCCAGTATTACCCATTCCGTCGAGTCAATATCCAACGCCCGCGAAACGACCGCACTATAGTGTGCTAGATAAACAAACGGCACGTGAAGCATTTGCTGCTTGTAAGCCAACACACTGGCGTAAACAACTCGCCGCCATGCTAGATGAATTAGAAGCCTAATTTCAAGAATAGAATTATCTTTTTGGTATAAAGAAAATGAGTAAAACAATTTTAGTCACAGGTGGAGCTGGTTTTATCGGCTCTGCAGTAGTTCGTCACCTGATAAACGATACTAACCATACTGTAGTCAATTTAGATAAGCTGACCTACGCGGGTAATTTAGAGTCTTTAACAACCGTGTCGGACAGTGAGCGCTACAGCTTTGAGCAAGTAGACATTTGTGATGCCGAAGAATTAAAGCGCGTATTTAATACGCACCAGCCAGATATCATAATGCACTTGGCTGCAGAGTCACACGTAGACCGTTCTATCGATGGCCCAGGCGAATTTATTCAGACCAACGTAGTTGGCACGTATACCTTGCTTGAACAAGCAAGAGCGTATTGGTCTTCACTTGAAGGCGATAAAAAAGCAGGTTTTAAGTTCCACCATATTTCTACCGATGAAGTATACGGTGACCTTACTCATCCAGATGAGGTTGAACCAGGAACAGAGCTTCCACTCTTTACAGAAACTACACCGTATGCACCTAGCTCACCGTATTCAGCAAGTAAAGCGAGCTCAGATCAGCTAGTGCGTTCGTGGCTTCGTACATACAAGCTACCCACACTAGTTACTAACTGCTCTAATAACTACGGACCATATCACTTCCCGGAAAAGCTTATTCCGTTGGTTATTCTAAATGCGCTAGCTGGAAAGCCGCTGCCTGTATATGGTAAAGGTAATCAAATTCGTGATTGGTTATATGTTGAAGACCACGCACGCGCATTGGTGGTGGTTGCGCTTACCGGTGAGATTGGTGAAACCTATAATATTGGTGGTCACAACGAAAAGCAGAACATTGAAGTGGTACAAACTATTTGCTCAATTTTGGATGAAGTTAAGCCAAAAGAGACTAGATACGCAGATCAAATTACTTATGTGCAAGACCGCCCTGGCCACGATATGCGCTATGCCATTGATGCTAGCAAAATTGAGCGTGAATTAGGTTGGAAACCACAAGAAACTTTTGAAAGCGGCATTCGTAAAACTGTTGAATGGTATTTAGCGAACGAAGGCTGGTGGAAAGCGGTATTAGATGGAAGCTATCAAGGTGAACGCTTAGGCACCGGTAGCTAATACCCATACAAGTTTTCAAGTGTTAAACTAGAAAGCCGCTTTTACATAAAGCGGCTTTCTTTATTTTTAAGGCTTAAATCGTCTACATGAAAAAAATAGCAATGCGGTCTGTTCGCGCAGCTCTTCAATTAATTCCTAAAACTCTGAAAGATAAGCTTAAACAAAATGAACGTTTAACCGGTTTGTATGTAAGATCCGTGAGAAAATCTGGGTTATTTTTTGATGCACCAACACCTAAGCAAACGCAGGTATTGTATGATCATTGGCTAAAGGTCAACAAACGTGCTTTTTCCAATTCCACGGTCGAGATTGGCGGTTGGCAAGCAGTCATTTTCGGTGATGAAAACTTCAGGGTAACACAGCAAAATTTAGCGGAGCTTGGCGCAGAAGAGATTGTTATAGTCGGGACGAAAGAAGTTAATGAATTACACAATCAAATATCACAGTTGAACGAGAGTCTGCCTACTCTGTTGATAAATGCAGGAGATCTTTTAGAGAGTTCAGCGATTTCAACGTTCCTTGACAACTTAAATGATAACGATATAGCGTATTGTGATACCGATGAGTTGAGTAGTAGTGGTAGTAAAAAGTCGCCGAGGTTTTTACCAAGCTGGAACCCTGAATTGTTATATTCGACGGCTTACATTAATAGCGGTGTTTTCATTAAAACGAAACTGCTTAAAAAAGTTAGTATTTCTGAGCGAACATGTATTGCAGAACTCATAGCTGAGCTGTCTATTACAACGTCAAATCTACTAGTTGGCCATATCCCAATACCACTATTACACAAAGCATCGCCATCTCGGGACGAGGCAAATGTACTAAAGCGTGTAAAAACTGTCATTGAAGCATGTACGGATACAAAAGTGGAGTTTGATGAAAACTTTACCGTTAACCGACTTTTGTGGCCAAATAGCAATCCCTTAGTTAGTTTGATTATTCCTACTAAAAACGGAAAGGCACTTGTCAAAGCGTGTATTGAATCGATTCTCGACAAAACTACTTATCATAATTTCGAAATATTGCTTATAGATAATGGTTCAGATGATCAGGAAAGTATTGAGTATTTTGCTTATTTAAATACTTTGGATAGAGTGTCTGTTTTAGAATATCCCGCCCCTTTTAATTATTCAGCAATTAATAATTTTGGCGTAAAGCACGCAAGCGGCTGTATTATTGGTCTTATCAATAATGATATAGAAGTAATTACCCCCCAATGGCTAACGCACATGGTTGGTCATGCTCAGCGCGAGAGTGTTGGCTGTGTTGGTGCAAAGTTGCTTTACTCTGATACGCGAATACAGCACGCGGGCGTTGTGCTTGGGTATGGAGGAGGTGCAGGACATGCTCATAAAAATTTTCCTCGCTCACATGCGGGTTACTTAGATAGAATAACCGCTACGAACAACTTTAGTGCCGTAACTGCTGCTTGTTTACTTGTGAAAAGATCGCATTTCGAAGCAGTTAATGGTCTTAATGAAAAAAACCTTTCTGTTGCATTTAACGATGTGGATTTTTGTTTAAAAGTTAATAGTTTAGGTGTCAGTAACGTTTACTGTGCAGAAGCTGAACTTTTTCACCATGAGTCTGTAAGTAGAGGTTTAGACGTATCACCTGAAAAGGCGGCTCGTTTTAACCGAGAGTTAACGTATCTGCAAACAGCTTGGAAGGCGCAAATTAAAAATGATCCGGCCTATAGTCCAAATCTGACGTTAAAGCGTGAAAATTTTTCTATCAAAAATCCAACGGAGTTAGAGTAGTAGAACTGAAGGCACACTTGATGCATAGAAGCAGAAAAGACGCTTTGGTGCACTAATTCTTAGAAAGCGGCTGATTAGCCTATAGTGTTCATAGTTATTTAAAACTATTATGTAAAAGTTATCGTGTAATTTATTGAGAATAATTCGTACAAAACTGGAGAGAATTTAAATGGATAGTTCTATGCATAAGCTCAAAATAGCTGTAGCTGGCACTGGCTATGTGGGGCTTTCAAATGCAGTGCTACTAGCACAACACAATGAAGTGAAGGCAGTTGACTTGGTTCCTGAAAAAGTTGAGTTGCTCAATAGTAAAAAGTCTCCAATCGAAGATAAAGAAATTTCAGAGTATTTGGCCACTAAAGAGCTCAATTTAATAGCTACATTAGATCAAAAGTTAGCTTACGAAGATGCTGATTATGTTGTCATTGCAACGCCTACTGATTATGACCCACAAACTAACTATTTTAATACAGGCAGTGTAGAAGCGGTTATTAAGACGGTAATGGAGATAAATCCAAATGCTGTAATGATAATCAAGTCGACCGTACCAGTCGGTTTCACTAAAGATGCAAAAGCTCGTTTTGGTTCTGACAATATTATATTTTCGCCAGAGTTTTTGCGGGAAGGTAAGGCTTTGTATGATAACTTACATCCTAGTCGTATTATTGTAGGTGAACGTAGCGAGCGAGCAGAAGTTTTTGCTAAGCTGCTTCAGCAGGGAGCTATAAAAGAAAACATTAACGTTCTGTTTACGGACAGTACTGAAGCAGAAGCTATTAAACTGTTTGCTAATACTTACCTTGCCATGCGTGTTGCTTATTTTAATGAGTTAGACAGCTACGCTGAAAGCCATGGATTAGATTCAAAACAAATTATCGAAGGTGTTGGTTTAGACCCACGTATTGGTAACCATTACAATAACCCTAGCTTTGGCTATGGCGGGTATTGCTTACCAAAAGATACAAAGCAGTTATTGGCTAACTACAGCGAAGTGCCTAACAATATGATTCAGGCAATCGTTGATGCGAACAGAACTCGCAAAGACTTTATCGCTGATTCAATCGTAGCCCGTCAACCTAAGATCGTCGGGATTCACCGGTTAATCATGAAGTCTGGATCAGACAATTTCAGAGCAAGTGCGATTCAAGGAATTATGAAACGTATTAAGGCTAAGGGTATCGAAGTGGTGGTTTACGAACCAGTGCTTACGGAAGACGATTTCTTTAATTCTCGTGTGATTAAAGATCTTAATGAATTTAAGCAAATCTCTGATGTGATTGTTGCTAACCGAGTGACCGATGAGATTCGAGATGTACTTGATAAAGTATATAGTCGTGACCTATTCGGAGCTGACTAATCAATACTCACACTAAACATATAGAAGAGTAAGGCTCTTACTCTTCTATATTGATATCTTCAATACCTGCATTTCTAACAAACTGTTGAATCTTTTCTTTTTCAACACCTGCCTTCTTCGCTGCGGCAATTATTTTTTCAATTTGTTCTCTTTCGGGAGATTCCTTCACTGCTACCGTTACCACATCTTCTGCTTGGTCTGGGAACATAGCCAGCATAGCATCAACGATATACTCTCCTACAAAGGGGACAGCTTCTATGGCGGTAGACATAATTTCAACAATCTTATTGGGATGTTCTTTTGTTAGCGTCTGAACAATTCGATCTGCTGAATCAGGTTCAGTAAGTACCGCAACTCTTACGATATCTTGTAACTGCTCTGGTGTCGTGTCGGCAGCGGCCTCGACAACGAAGTCGACATAAGTGGGTTCTGCATTTATAGCTAGCTTCACGATATTCGGACATGAACTTACGCCTTTATTTATCGCTAGCTCTACTATATCTCCCGTTGCTGCAGGCTGTGCTGAAATAGCGGCATGAATTATTTCTTGGTATTTATCAGGGTATTGGTCAAGTGCAAGACTAACAAAGTCCGTTACTTGCTGAGGGTAATGGCTCGCGATTGAACGAATCGCTCGACCAACTGACATACTTTTATTCACTTGCTTCTGAAGAAAAGCCAGTTGGAAAGAGTCGGTTTGGTCTGCAATAGGTACTTCTTTTATTTTATCGGTATCATTGTATACCGTTGCTGAAGAACAAAAGCTTAGTGCGCTTAGCCATACAACTGGCAATACCGCTTTTGAATACTGCTTCATAAATTACCCCACATGTCACTCTGCAACCTTCTTGTTATTGTTATTGCATATACTGATATAACTGCCTTTCGACACAGAACTTTACTAAATAGTTCAATATATAGACAAGTAATCTTAGTTCCTTACCTTAGACTTAAAGTTTGAGTAACACAATTACTATAAAGTATGAGTCTGCACTTTTAATTGTGCTAGGCCATAACAAACCCTTAACTCAAGCTATTTCATCGGTTTTCGCTGGTTAAATAAACGGTTTGATTGCTTGTTGTTCATGTGAGTATTAATTTCAAAGAATATTGCAAAAAGGTGTTGACCCTAGGAGTGAGTTCTCTATAATGCGCTCCACTTCGACGGGGAAGGCCAAACAGCCCGAAACGTAGAAGGGCTTCAGACCTTGTCTGAAGCGGGTTTCAGCGAAACGCTTCGAAAATTAATTTTCAAAAAGTGTTGACACTGAGAACCAGGAGCGTAGAATGCGCATCCCGCTTCGGGGCTAACTTAAAAGAGTTCGCGAAGCAGCGAAATGAAATTTTCGCACTGTTCTTTAAAAATTGATAACAAGACAATCTGTGTGGGCACTCGTTAAAGAGTGTCACAACGACAATTCATATTTCGATATATTTAATTGAAGAGTTTGAT
>NZ_JBSWYY010000046.1:0-16762 GCF_056161325.1 Alteromonas sp. ABE4_545 | reverse complement strand
GCAAGGCGTCAATAAAAGCCCTATGGGAAGGATGGTTCAAACTACAAACCATCCTTGAAGGTTACGATTTGGCCCGTTCTCTTGAGGCTGACTTGTGATCAAGAGACAGCCGTAAGGCGCCTTTTTTTGTCATAGTGACATGTATTTTTAATTAACTTACGGCATAGCAAACTTAATCAAATCTCCAATGGTTGATATGGTATAAGACGCTTCTTCATCTTGATAAAGGGTAATCCCGTTAAAGCCGATTATGTCATCGTTGGCAGACACTCGTTGATTCCAATAGCTATTGGGGTCTGCTTTTAACATGCCAACGAGAGTTTCTGTCATCAAGGTGCTGCCCAACATTCCCAAATGCTCACCGTTAGCGTGAATTCGCCCCTCGATAAGTAAATATGCCCACAGTGGAGTGCGAGTGAGAAAGTCACCTCTAGCCAGCGCATCCAGCAAGTTTTCGGAATCAGAAAGAGATTGTGCGATTTGACTAGGCGAAATAGCTTTGACACCGATTGCCTGGCATAACGCTTGACCGGTAGGAATACTCAACAAAAAACTTCGGAGTAAATTGCGTTTGGCCAGATGACGCGCGACCGTGCCTTTCTCAAAATCAGTAATGGTTGGCATGTCTTGCAGCCCTTCGCTTAACAAAGGATCAATCTTGCGCGCTTTTTGTGGCTCTATATTGTCATCAATGTGTGTAAATCCGCTCCAGACGATTGCTGTTATGGGGTTTATTGCAAAGTGTTGATTATTCCCCTTCTTTAACAAATCCACATTTTTGCTTCTTGGTTTGGTACTGTCTGGCTTTTGATTAGTCGCCAATATGTTCATTACATCCAGTTTACCATTGAAGACAAATGGACACTCTTGCTTACTAGGGAGTTCTCCAAATTCAGAATTCAATTTATACTCAGGGCGGACCATAGAATGACCAATACGAAAACCGGCGACGGAGAACTCCAATGGCATAAACATTTCTGTTTCACCCGTACCCGCACCAAAATAACGAGGCCCGTATTTCAAACATTCACTGACGATAGCTGGGTGACACAATTGTTTTAGATAATCGTTAACAACAATATATTGGTATGCCCAACGCAATCGCTGCCTCGCTTCTAAATACGCTTCAACACTTGATAATCCAGCGACTTTGAATAAGTCATAGAGCTTATTGTGCGCTAGCAAAAACGCGCAATGGAGCTGTGACAGATTTAAATTTTCATCATTGCGCTCATCGGCAATAAGTGCCTCACGACCTTCTCGATACAAATCGTGTTTTAAACTGCCCTCGGGAGCGTCCATCAGTGGTGTGACTTTAAACCGATATTCATCATCTTCAAATAAACTGTCAGCAACACTAACACTCCCCTCTGTGCTTGAGGTACTTTTAATCAGTGACGCGCCATCACCGTATACACTGTCTAAATCAAAAAATGGCCGCCTTCCATTTTTTAGTTTCTGGGTAATTACGTCTGGAGATTTAGGTGATATTTTTGCTGGAGAACCATCTTTGCTGAGAATGACATTTTTAACTGTATCGTCTTCTCTATCGGTTCGAGCTGTAATATCGTGGTCAATAAACTGACCTAGATAAGTGAAGATAGCTGGTATATTTGAATCAAAGCCACCATTTTCACCCGAAGGTTCAGCCATAGCGTCACCGAGTAAAAGCAAGTTTTCAATGGTTTTAGCATCCTCTCGTATCAAGCATTTTGAAGAACGAGCTGCATCGGGAAACATGTAGCCAAATGGTGTCGTGAACAATATTTCGATGTCTTGGTCAATAATTCGACCGTCATGGGATAGTTTAAAAAACATGAGCAATTCCTTTCCTTAGTTGTGATGTTTTGTGTACTTCCTACTGCCTGTCACTTTCGAGTTTAATTTCTGCTCACTTTTTAACCACCGCATTATTGATTCAAAATTAAGATTGATTTAAACGGTTTTTTGAATGACGCGGTAATGCAATTCACATTTCCGCCTCAACAGTTGAGATAAATGGTAAGTTGATGATGCTTGTTAGAATATGCGGTGTTCAGGTACTCTTAATTCACAGATGCCCTTAGAAATTGATATGCAAAAAAGTAAACAACACAAGATAAGTTGCCCAGAATGCGAATTAACTGTCTCGCTGCCGGAACTTGGGCATAAACAGCGAGCGGTTTGTCCTCGGTGCGGTCATACATTAACCGCCTTTCACAGACACAGCGCACAAAAGGTTCTCGCGTTTTCCCTCACAGCCTTTGTGTTTCTGTTACTTTCACTACCATTTAACTTTTTATCTTTCAAAGCCAGTGGGCAGCAACACCAAATTAATCTCCCGAGTGGCTTACAGGTTCTGATCGACCACGACTATATCTCTCTGGCCATTATTACGGGCTTGGCAACGTTAATACTTCCAGGTTTAGTGTTACTGGGGATGATGTACTTATCTGCCACACAGTTAAATTCAACACCGTCTAACTTTGCTCGCCGTGTTTTGTTCTGGGTACGATTATTACTGCCATGGAGCATGGCGGAAATTTTCTTGGTTGGCACTTTGGTGAGCTTAATAAAAATTAGCTCTATGGCCGATGTATCAATTGGGCTTTCGTTTTACGCTTTTATATTGTTTACCCTTGCAATGACAGTGTGCTTATTTTTGTTTGACGAAACCCAAATGACCTTTTGGGCGTTTGAGGGCGATATGCCTACTAAACATCCGTTAAAACAAAACGATGTGACACGCTCTATTCAACGTACGTGGGCGTTACTGATTACCGCATGCTTGTTATATCTCCCCGCCAATCTCTACCCTATTATGAGTACATCGTTGTTTGGTAGAACTGAACCCAATACAATATTTGGTGGTGTGGTTGCGTTGTGGGAGTCAGGCTCTTACCCCATTGCTTTTATTATCTTTTTTGCCAGCATAATTGTACCAATCGCAAAGCTGGTGATCCTCGCGTGGTTAAATTACACTGTACAGACGGGAGACAGCTCTCGCCCAGAGGCGCGAATTAAACTTTATCGCGTTACTGAATTTATCGGGCGTTGGTCAATGATCGATGTATTCGTTGTCGCTGTACTCGTAGCGTTAATTCAATTAGGTAACACGATTTCGATATTCCCAGGCCCAGCTGCGCTTGCCTTCTGCGCCGTTGTATTTATCACTATGATAGCGGCGATGACGTTTGATTCTCGCTTGCTCTGGTACACCAAGGAAGTTCAAGATAATCATGAGTGAAGAAGCGGTAGTTAAACCCTCCACACCGATTTCGAAAGTTTGGCTTATTCCCCTATTAGCGCTGATGGTGGGTGGTTGGATGATCTTTTATCAATGGAGCCACCAGGGCCCTTTGGTACGCATTGAGCTGTCGTCAGCAGCTGGGATTGAAGCCAATAAAACCCCCATTAAAGTACGCGACTTAGAAGTTGGCCAAGTTAAAAAAATTGAATTGAAGCCAGATCTAGATGGCGTCATTGTCACGGCTCGCGTCGATGCCACAGCCAGCCATCTATTAACAGAGAATACAGAATTCTGGATTGTGGCGCCGCGTATCTCATTTTCAGAAGTATCAGGGCTGAACACCCTGCTATCTGGCAGCTACATTGCCATGTCGGCAGATGACAGCGGTGAAGAAAAGTATGACTTTGTGGCTCTTGAGCGCCCTCCCGTTACGCCGCCGGGAACTCCTGGACTTCACATTACGCTGAGCAGCGACCAGGAAGATCTCGCCTACAAAGCCGGTGACCCAATTATTTATAAAGGGTTTAAAGTTGGCGAGTTTGAAGAAGCAACCTTCAATATTGAAGAGCGAGTGATTTATTACACTGCTTTCATCAATGCCCCTTACCATACACTTATCAACGAGAATACCCGATTCTGGAATGTCAGTGGTGTTAAGCTACAACTCGCATCGACTGGCGTTACTATTCAAACAGGCAGTCTAGAAACTTTACTGGCCAATGGCATTACGTTTGGCGTGCCCGACGGGGCGAGTTTTGGCGAGCCTGTTGAGCAAGAGGCTTATTTTAAAATATACCCCGATTACAAGGCAGCAGAAGATGAGCGTTACAAACGTGCGGCGCAATTTGTTTTGTTAATTAAAGACAGCGTAAGAGGGCTAAAAGTTGGTGCCCCTGTCGAGTATCGAGGTTTGCGCATTGGTGAAGTTAAATCAATTAACGACAGCGCACTCAACATCGGCAATGTTCTCGACGAAGAATACCCTATTCCTGTACTTATCAATATTTATCCCGGCAAAGTTCGTCAACAAGACAATGAAGCCGGTATTGAATTTGTACGTGAACGTATGCGCAAATGGATCCAACAGGATTTGCGTGCCACCTTGCGTATGGGCAGCTTTATAACAGGCGGCCTTTATATTGACTTACAACATATTTACGACGCGCCAAATGAAGAATTAGCCCAGCTTCACGGCTACGACATTATCCCTACGGCTTCAACTGAATTCACGCAACTGACCCAAAAAGCTGATGCAATTTTAGACAAAATCAACAATTTGCCGTTAGAAATGTTGATCACCGATATTCGCTCTGTCGTTGCGTCGCTGGATGATGCAGCCACGTCAGTTGAAAGCTCCAGTGATGAATTTGATGCCTTGATTGCTTCTTTAGACGGTGCGCAGATTAATCACAATGTGAATACTATGCTGAAAGATGTGTCAGCTCTCATGAAGAACTACTCTGAGGGAGGCCTAAGCAAAGAAGAAATTCACGAAACCATTAATGCATTGCAAGAAACGCTCAGAAACCTGCAACCGGTGCTGTTACAACTTAACCAATCGCCTAATAGCTTTATTTTTTCAGACAACCGGGAAGTAAATATTCAACCGCGAGCAGCGAAAGGAAATAACAATGACTAAATACGCTGTAGTAGCCTTGCTGCTACTTGGTTTATCGGGGTGTGGTACTCAACCTTCTAACTTGCAGTTCTATATGCTGCACTCACCTGACAGCGATAATACAAAAGCGCTGGCTGCCGATGCGCCCATGGTCATATTTGGCCAGATTGTTTTTCCTGAATATCTTACACAACGCAATTTGAGCATATTGACAGGCTCAACCACTGTTCACTTTTCCCCTAAGCATGTGTGGGCTGAGCCCATTGCCGCAGGTTTTGCCCAAGCGTTAGAAGAAAATTTGAGACGTCAAGGTATCCGGGGGCTGTCAAAATCGCTGAACTACCCAATAACATCAAGCACAAAAGTTATTAATATTAAGGTTGAAGACTTTATCCCGACCTATAATGGAAAGGTCATACTCAGTGGGCAATACTGGTTTGACAGTAACGAGCATTTAGCGTCATCGCTTCCGGTTGATTTTAATTACTCGTTAACTCTACAACAAGATGGGTTTGCCTACTCAGTTGAAAAGATGAGAGAGTTAGTTGTTTTGCTCAGCCAAGACATTGCGTCTTCAATAAACTAACCAACAAAAGGTGCCACCCTGAATAAACGTGACGTGTTATACAACCTGTTGAATACAGGTTGCTCTGAATCATTTGATGAAGAGACCAACAGAAAAATTGTCGTTATCAACCTATTTGCGTTGGTGGGTACTTCGATCACGTTTTTACTCAGTATTCGTGCTTTCTTTGCCGCAGATTGGGAACTTGGTGCCACACTGTTATTAGCCAGTGGTCTTTTTGCTTTGTGCAGAACCATACTTATCTACGCAAAAACACCGCGGCATCAATTGCTGTCTGCAGGCACACTTATCGGCTGTTTAGTACTACTGATGGCAGCATTGGTAATAACCGGCGGCAATGAAAATACTGGGCCTTTGTGGATTTTCATCGTTCCCCCTGTAGCCATGTTTTTTGGTGGTTTCGTTCGGGGGATCATCACCAATGTGGTGTTTATCTTGTTTATCGCTGTGTTAGTTTTCTACAACGATGAAGCGTTACTCTTAACGAGCTACAGCTACGAATTTAAAACACGTTTGATTTATGCCTACCTAACGGTCACATTCCTCTCTGCATTTTATGAATACAGTCGCCAAAAAACCTTTGAAACGGTTCAGCAGCTGAGCGAAAAATTCGCCCATCAAGCACTTCATGATCCACTGACCTCTTTGCCCAACAGACGCGGTGCACAGCAGCAAATAGATCAAGAGCTCGCCAGACGTGAACGTTCGAATACGCCCTTTACCGTTATTTTATGCGACATTGACCATTTTAAATCGGTCAATGACGAATACGGGCACGATGCGGGCGATATCGTACTGAGCGCCATTGCAGAACTATTTCGTAAAACAGTGAGAAAACAAGATATTGTTTCCCGCTGGGGGGGCGAAGAGTTTCTTTTTGCCCTGCCCGATACCGATTTTAATAATGGCTTTCAGTTAGCTGAAAAGATTCGTCGTACACTTGCAGACACCGCTATCGAGTTTAAAAACCACTCTCTACATGTTACTGCGAGCTTTGGCGTCTGTGAGCTTAACCAAGACATTACGCTGAACAAAGCACTGTCTGTTGCAGACAAAGGAATGTACCAGGCAAAGTCTCAAGGCAGAAACCGCGTAGCTCAATATCAACCATAAAATCAATATGTTAAACCTTAGTAATTGACACTATTACAATATTCATGTTCAGTTACAATTACACACTGACACTTTACTTTATAACGATTAGAATACATCCATTGAAGGAAGAGTAAGAAGCACACAATGAAATCGGACACCTTGATTAAAACAGTGGCATTTTTAGGGCTGCTAGCTTTTGGTTTTTTCGGCATGCTTGGGGTTGAAGCGCTGGGTGAAGAAGAATCGGAAGCCAAGAATATAGATACCCGCCCCGTAGTAAAAGCTGAGCACTTGGAAGCGGCAGATTACACTATTTCAATTGAAGCATATGGAGAAGTGGCACCACTGGAAGCAACGAACCTCGCTGCCCAAGTGAGTGGAGAAGTCGTTGAGTGGAACCCCGATTTCTTGCCGGGTGGCATTGTAAAACGCGGAGAGCTACTTTTTAGCATAGAAAAAGACGCCTATGAAGCGGCTCTGCTCGTGGCTGAAGCCAACGTCGCCAGTGCACAATCCACTCTTATCCAAGAACAAGCGCAAGCTGAAGTAGCTAAACGAGAAGCCAAAAGCTTACCCGACAGTCGAGTAACTGATTTATACCTGAGAAAGCCTCAAATACTGAGTGCCGAGGCAGCATTAAAATCAGCTCAAGCACAACTAAAAATCGCTCAACGCGACCTCGACAATTGTGAAATCAGAGCACCTTATGATGCATTAATTGTTTCTCGTGATATCGGTAAAGGTGATTACGTGACCACGGGTAGTGTTACTTCGGTATTGAACAACGTAGAAACTGCTGAAATCACGTTTCCTGTCGCTGGTTTTGACCAAGCGTTCTTGCCACTGACAATTCCGGGCACACCTGCCACCGTGAGTTTGTCAGGGAAAAATGACAACTTACTGGTACGCGGCGCAGTGCTTCACCGAGATACAGGCATTGTCGATCAAGCAACCCGAATGAGCCATCTAGTCGCGAGAATCGACGACCCATATGGTCTGCGTTCAGGCCAAGCGCCAATTAAGTTTGGTACCTATACAAAAGTAAAATTCAACGGCAGAACACTGGCAAATGTTTACCGTCTACCACAAGAACTAGTTAACAAAAGCCGCATTTGGGTATTAGACAACGACGATAAATTGGTTGCCAAAAAAGTGACTGTACTCCGAGAAGAGGGACGAGATTTTCTACTAACCGGTGACCTCTCTACAGAAGATCGCATTGTGACCACATTACCCGAATACCCACAAAATGGACTAGAGGTAAAGGTGTCAGATACTAGCAGTAGCGCAAGCGCCACTAGCCAAGCCAGTATCAACTAATCGGAGCAAACAATGAAAGATCCCTACGATAGCCAAACGGGCATGATCTCATGGTTTGCTCGTAACTCTGTAGCGGCCAACTTATTGATGGTATTCATCTTTGTGATGGGCTTATACAGTTACAACACTATTCAGCGCCAAATGTTCCCTAACATTGAGCGCAATTATATCAATATTACTGCTAGCTACCCCGGCGCCTCGCCGCAGGAAATCGAAGAATCAATATTAATTAAAATTGAAGAGTCTTTGGTCGACGTCACCGAAATAAAACAAGGGATCTCCAGAGCTTTTCGAAATAGTGGACGAATTAGTTTAGAAATAGACCCTAAGGAAGATCTCGCCAAAGTGCTGGATAAAGTGAAAATGCGCGTTGATAGTATCGCCACTTTCCCTGCCGACATGGAGCCAGTTACTGTTGCCCAAGCCGAATTCCAACAAGATGTTATTGAGATGTCATTGGTTGGCGATTTCTCTCTACTCGAACTCAAACCCGTTGCAGAACAAATAGAAGACGAGCTACTACAACTCGACAACATTGCCATCGCCGAAGCTAAAACGCCAGAAGATGAAATAGGCATCGAAATCGACCCCGAAATGTTGCGTATGTACAACTTGTCGTTGAGTGACGTTACCAGTGCAATTCAGCAATATTCTACCAATATCTCAGCCGGTCAACTTAAGACTGATGCTGGATATATTTCGATTCGCGTTGAAAACCAATACTACACTGGCGATGAGTTTGCCGAAATTCCGGTAAAAATTGGCGAATCTGGGGCAAAAGTGTATTTGAAAGACATCGCCACTATAAAAGATGGCTTCACTGAAGGTGAGCGCTACTTCAAATACTCAGGTCAAAATGCCATATTTATTTCAGTCATGGCGACCAAAAGCCAAAATACGGTACCTGTAGCCGAAACCGTTAAGCAATACATTGAGCAAAAAAACAAAACTCTTCCCCAAGGCTTGCAGCTGAAAATCTTGGTAGATATGACCTACTACCTCAATGCCCGCTTGGACATGATGAAAGAAAACCTCTTTATGGGTGCGATACTGGTCGCCTTGTTACTCACCTTGTTCTTGCGTTTCAGGCTCGCATTTTGGGTCATGCTCGGCTTACCTATATGCTTTTTAGGCGCCATGATGATGATGCCGCTGTTCAGCGTTAGCATCAACATTTTGTCTCTATTTGCATTTATTATGGTACTGGGTATTGTGGTCGACGACGCCATAGTCATCGGGGAAAGTGCATACACCGAAATTGAAAACAAAGGGACTGGCATAGACAATGTTATTCGAGGAGCCAAGAAAGTCGCCACCCCCGCGACCTTTGGTGTTCTCACAACCATTGCGGTATTCGCACCATTTACGTTTAGTAGTGGGCCAGATGGCGAGTTCTTCTATACGATTGCCATTGTTTGTATCTTGTGTTTGGCATTCAGCCTTATCGAATCAAAGCTGATACTGCCTGCTCACTTGGCTCACATGAAATTCACGCCCGTAAAAGAAACCAGCTGGCGAGCGCGTTTCAATAAAGGCTTCTTTGGTTTTGTGCGCGGGCCATATAAACGCACCCTAGAAAAAGCGATTGAATGGCGATATGCCGTCTTCGCAGGCTTCATTGCAGCATTTATGCTCTCTCTCGGTCTTATTTTTGGCAATCATGTAAGAGTGGTTCCCAACCCTAAAGTCCCCCACGACTTTCCCTCTATTGGCATAGAAATGAGTGAAACCGTGTCAGACGAAACCACGATTAATGCACTCAAAACAATTGAGTCTGTCATTCGTGAAGTTGAAAATGAAACCATCGAAAAATACGGCACAGGCATGATTCGAGACCTGCTCGTATTTAACGAAAGTCGCACCGAAGCGAGAGTGCTTGCGCCGTTAGTCGACGAAGAAAAGCGCCCTTTCAACACCTTTGAACTAGCACGTCTATGGCGTGAACGCATACCTGAAATCCCTGGAATGAAATCATTTTTTATCGAAGATGATGTCAACAGCAGTGGTGACAACGGAGAGTTTGGCTTCCTTTTTTACGGGCCTGATATCGAAACATTAAACCAAGCTGGCCGCTATTTTATTGAGATGCTTCAACAACAAAAAGGGCTTTATGACGTCTCATCAACTATCGACCCAGAGAACAAAGAGGTTCGTTTAAAACTCTTGCCAGTAGCATACGAACTTGGCCTCAACTTACGTAACATTGCTAGCCAAGTTGGCTACAGTTTTTACGGTGGTGAAGCCCAACGAGTCATTCGAAATGGCGAAGAAGTCAAAGTAATGGTGAGATACCCAGAATTGACTCGTGAACAATTTGCCGACCTAAAATACACCGTTATTACCACTCCCGCAGGAAAAGAGGTAATGCTAGGCGACGTGGTTGCGCTAGAAGAAAACCCAGGTATCAGTTACATTCGCAGAGAAAGTGGCTATCGCACCGTGTATATTTGGGGAGCGATTGATGAAGAGTTAGTAGAGCCAGGAGAAGCGGTAGATTCGATTTACGAGAACCTCTTACCCAAACTTGCTGAAGCTTACCCTACAGTGACCACAGAGCTAGGTGGGGACATAGAAGAACAAGAAGCACAACAAAATGAACAGATTATGTTCTTCATTGCTGCTTTGCTGCTGATTTTCATTCTGTTAGCCGTTCCGCTTAAAAGCTACTCGCAACCACTGATCATTATGTCGGTGATCCCCTTTAGTTTCACAGGGGCAATTGTAGGGCACTACATTATTGGTATTGAGCTCAGCATGATGTCAACATTTGGCCTCATCGCTGCAACAGGGGTTGTGGTCAACGATTCTTTGGTAATGACAGATTTTGTTAACCAACGTCGTGCTGAGGGCTTCTCAATTAAAGACGCGGTGATTGACGCAGGCTGCTCGCGCTTCCGAGCCATCACGCTCACATCAATTACCACGTTTGCAGGCGTGCTCCCTATTTTGTTTGAAACCAGCTTACAAGCACGGTTCGTCATCCCCATGGCCGTGGCATTAGGGTTTGCAGTAATGTATGCCACACTCGTCACGCTTATTTTAGTGCCTTGTTTGTACTTGGTTTTACAAGACATTATTGGCCTATTTAAGTCGGCAGGTTCAATACCACAAAAAATAAAACGCCGACCGAAAGACAACCAACAAGCACAAGCGTAGACGAGATTTTAAAGGGCGTGATTACGCCCTTTTTCATTTATCACGATAAGGACAAAAGCAATGACAGCAATCACTATTCGTGAGGCCAATCAAAGTGATGTAACCCAGATTCGTCAGTTCATTCTTGATTTGGCTATCTATGAAAAAGCCGAACATGAAGTTGAAGCAACAGAAGAACACATCCTCAACACGTTATTTTCAGATGCGCCTCGTGCTCATGCGCTCATTTGTGAGATAAAAGGCAAGCCTATTGGATTTGCAGTGTATTTTTTCAATTATTCGACCTGGCAAGGCCGCTACGGCCTGTATTTGGAAGATTTATACGTCGACCCTTCTGTTAGAGGCGTAGGCGCAGGCAAAGCTTTACTGAAGCACCTAGCAAACATCGCCGTTGAAAAAGACTGCGGTCGTTTTGAGTGGAGTGTTTTGGACTGGAATGAACCCGCTATTCAATTTTATGAATCTATTGGGGCAAAACCAAAGTCGGAATGGGTCGGTTACCGTTTAGATGGTCAGGCACTGTCTGACTTCGCTAAAAGCTAGCAGACCTACCTAGAGTTAATAGGAGCCTTGAATATCCTTCAACTGGCTCCTATTTGAAATGGCAATTACATTTGGCCTGCCTCTTCATATCGAGCATGCCAACTCAATGCCTCTTCGAGTAAATGCGGCGTGTGTAAGCCTCTCCCCGATTCACACGCTCTATGATAGTAATCTAACAAACGCTCTTTATAATCAGGGTGTGCACAGTGCTCAATGATTTTTAGCGCACGTTGCCTTGGTGACAACCCTCGTAGATCGGCCAGCCCCTGCTCAGTCACCACGACTTTGACATCATGCTCTGTATGGTCAACGTGTGATACCATCGGAACAACAGAAGAGATCGCGCCATTTTTGGCTACAGACGGCGACATAAAAATCGATAAATAACCATTGCGAGCAAAATCACCTGAACCACCAATACCATTCATCATTTTACTGCCCATAATATGGGTAGAGTTTACATTGCCGTAAATATCCATCTCTATAAAGCCATTCATGGCTATCACGCCTAATCTTCTCGCTAATTCAGGGTGATTACTGATATCTTGTTGACGCAAAATAATCTTGTCACGGTAAAAATCAATATTATCGTTAAACTCTTGAATAGCGTCTGGACTCAGTGAAAATGCGGTGGCCGATGCCACTTCTAAAGTCCCCGATTTTAGCATTGCCAACATACCGTCTTGAATCACTTCAGTAAATGCGGTGAGGTGTTTATACGGTCCTGCATCAAGGCCATTGAGAACGGCATTGGCAACATTGCCGACCCCTGACTGGATAGGTAAAAGCTTTGCTGGTAAACGCCCTCTTTTTATCTCCTCATCGAAAAAGTGCAATATATGTTCAGCAATTTTTTGCGAAACTGCATCAGGCGCTTTAAAAGGAGAATTACGGTCTACTGAAGAGGTGTTAACCACCGCGACGACTTTATCGATGTCACAACGCAAATAATGTTCACCGATTCTATCTTTTGCTTGAGTCATCTGAATAGGACGACGATGAGGCGGCAGTGCAGAACCATAATAAATATCGTGCATTCCTTCAAGCTTGAGGTTTTGTTGGTCGTTAACCTCCAAAATAATTTTATCCGCCTGTTCTAACCACGTTTTATTGTTGCCTATTGATGATGAAGGAAGCAATCGGCCATCAGGCAAAATAGCACTCACCTCTATCACGGCTATATCCAGCTTGCCGAAAAATCCAGACCACGCATATTGCGACACTTCTGACAGGTGGATATCTAAGTAATCAATCTCGCCATTATTAATGTGGTTTCTGCAGCTAGGATCTGACTGAAATGGCAATCGCGTAGCAATACTGTCTGCATCGGCTAATACACCATCGAGTTCAGGCGCAGTAGAAGCGCCAGTCCAGAGGTTAATTTTAAAAGACTCTCCTCTTGTATGGGCGGCTTTAGCACGATTAGCGAGTGCCTGAGGCACAGCCTTTGGGTAACCAGCACCTGTAAAACCACTCATACCGACGGTTGAACCATCAACAATAAATTCAGCTGCTTGTTCAGCACTGACAATTTTATCTGTCAGCGCTGAACACAATATTCGGGATTGAGAAAACATGATTAAACTCCGTGAAGAGGCACCACCTAGTGCAGTACAGTTTGAGATTGAATGATTTTAATTGCGCAAGGTGCCCGAGAAATAATTCAACACTAGGGTTATCCGAAACAAGGACTAAACTAAAGTCTAATACACTTGAATACAGTTAAACATATGACCTTGGTTGTAGAGATTGAACACGCATTATCCAATGTATGGTGATAACAGTATTGTTTTAAGTCAAACTCGTTGATAAATAGCAGCTATTTCTCTCATAAACCTCATAATTAAACGTTTACATTGCTTTATATATTCTGACAGTTACAACCTGTAACATTTGGATTAAAATAATACGCTGACTATTCTAGGCAAAGACATAAAATGATGGTTTTACTTTGTCGCCTACGCCAACTAAAAAATTAATGAGCAACTCACCATTTACGGGTTCTACAATCGACTCTGACATTCTCGTTGTCAACACGTTAAAAACAACATGGTTTGGCACCTTGCATGTTTTCCAGTGCTTGCTCATTGGCTACCTCAGTTTGTTGTTTTTTATCGAAGACCACAATCAATATGAGAGACTATTAGGCGCGTTCACTTATTTCGTAACACCAAGTGCCAATTTTACCCACAGTGTGCTTTACAGCTTATTTATCACGGGATGTGTGTGGTTGTTACTGTGCCCTACACTTCTTCACAGTAACCGAGATATCCAATACAGACGAAGCAGCCGTCGCTTAAAGTTATTTGTGCTAACAAGCTTGATAATTAGTGGTATCAGTTTTGGCTGTACCGTCACGCTCAGCCAGATGCCTGATTTTCATTGGCTTAAATTAGTCAGTTTTGCCCATTTTATATCGATTATGATCTGTGCCATACGCTGGCATCAAACTCACAATTTTAAGCTAGAAAGAAAAGTCACTTGGCTGAATAGAACCTACTTTCTGATGGTTGGTTACTGGCTGTGTTTGTTTGCTTTGATGTTGGTGAGTATAACGCAGAAGTCCGCTCTTCAAAGTACAGAAATGTCGAGTAACATCACGTATACCTTGATGAGCTTTTTATTACTATTATCTCCATTAATCGTGCATCAACTATATTTAATGATCGCTAAACGGCACTTGATAACAATACGCACCATCATGCTGTTATTTGGTATTTTTAATAATGTTTTATTGCTATTCGCTTCTATTAAGCAACTATGGCTACCATTGCTTTATTTTCATTAGATATCAAAAGAGCGCTAATTAAGCGCTCTCAGATTGATGATAAACCCCTCCTTTTTTGGTGGGGTTTATTTTTTTGAGCAGCCGAAGGCTGCGATCGCGTTATTTTTCAGTTTGGCGGGTGAAGCTGGATTTTTAGTGGTTTGCCCTGTTTCAACTGGTTATAGGGCTAGTTGTAGATTCTTTCGGTGATTTTAGCGGGATTTGCGAGGGGGTATTGGCTTATGCAGCCTTGGCTAAGGCCATTTTCTTCATATTCTGACAAGCGGCGGCTAACAGACACTGCATCGAGACATTATTGAGCCCACGATATCGGCAGTATCGGTGACCATGGTGTTGTTTGGCATCCGCGAAGCTTCGTTCAACGGTTTCAGCTCGCCTTCGGTATTGTTTTTTACCCCAGCCGCTTAACCGTACTTCATTAGCGCGTTCTACACTGGCTTGCCAGATATGCCGGGTAATCACTTTCTTGTGGTTTTTACTGTTCGTACACTGCGACCTGACTGGGCAGTCTTTGCATTGCTTCGCATCAGAGTGATACTGTCGATAGCCTTCACGGTTAGTGGTGGTGTAAGCGATAACCTGGCCTTGTGGGCAGGTATAAGTATCAGACTCAGTGTCATACACATACTCACGCTTGGCGAAGTAGCCCTTCTTTTTAGTCGGACGACGATAACCCATTACACCAATTAACTGTCGCTCTTCCAGATGGTGGCATACCGAGGCAGTGAAGTAGCCTGCATCCAAACCGATGGCAACATGGTTGAGCTTAAAGGTCTCTCTGGCTCTGTCGATACGTTGAATGATGGGTTGGCTGTCATGCACATTGCCTGGTGTGGCATGGGTATCAACGATAATGCCATGACGGCCATCGACAATCCGGTGGTCGAGGTAGAAGAAGCCTTTGGGCTTTTCATCCCTCACCATAAAGCCGCTGTCAGGGTCAGTGCGGCTAACCTTAGTGGGCTTAGTGCAAGGCGTTTCCTCCTTACACTTCAGGGGCTTTTTTCCCTCAATCTCCCTGTCTTTTGTTACCGCTTGGTTTAGCTGTTCAACATAGGCTGACGGTGTGACCTTTAGGTCCTTAATGTCAAAGCGCTTCTTGTTAGCGTTAGCTTTCAAGTGCGTGCTATCCGCAAACAAACTCTTGCTCCCAATGAGTCCTTGCTTCATAGCCTGACGAACAATATTGTCGAAGATAACCTGATAAATATCGCTGTCTTTAAAGCGCTTAATCCGGTTTTGGCTCAGCGTAGAATGATGAATGACCTCTTCGGTCAGGCCCATACCTAAGAACCAGCGATACGCAACGTTTACCTGTATTTCTTTGATTAGGCGACGCTCGCTACTGATACCAAAAAGATAACCGAGAAACAGGATTTTAAAGAAACGAACGGGGTCAACGGCGGGTCTGCCATTATTCTGACAATAAAGGTGAGCTACCTCATCGCGGATAAACTCGAAATCTATCGCCATATCAATCAAGCGAACCAAGTGGTCTTCTGGCACTAGCTCATTGATATAAACAGTTTCAAACTCGTATTGTTGTGGGGACTTTGGGGTTAGCATGGTGAACACTCCGAATTTCACTATGCCTATTAGATCAAAGCCCCAGACTTCCGTCTAGGGCTTTTTCAACAGTCTGAGAGCGCTAATTAAGCGCTCTTTTATGTTTTTAATTACTGGATGCCGTGTTTCCACCACCACCAGTTCCACCGGCCCCTTCACCTACACCTAATGGCTGGAATGCACTCACCGAACTTCCATTTGCAGCTGTTGATTCTGTAAATATATCATCGATATTAAACCCGTTTTCCAAAGCTATTTGCAGTGCATCTTCTTGTGAAATTACACCTAACCCATAAGCTGTTCTCAACAGCATTTCTTTGTCATTTGGAAAGAAAGTAGAAACCAATGTTATCACCCCGTCAACATCATATCCTTGTTGAGAAAGTGCCGCAAAAAGAGCTTCTTCTAAGCTCATATCTTGAACCAATAATGAAAACAGCAAAGTTCCTTCTTTTAAATACGTCGTTAATACTTGCTGCTCAGAATCTGTTAGCGTTTCGTTGTCTTCAATTATTTGGACTAATACGTCGTGCGTAACTTTTTCAAATGCGGTGGAACCTTTGAGGTTTTCATGGATTTTTTGATTTAACAAATCGCCTTTAACTAGAGGTGTTGACTCACCTGTTGATTTTGCAATTTCTTCGGTTTTGTTATCAATAGATTGTACAACAGCTGTCATACCAATACCGGCAAGGTACGATGTGCTACTCTCACATGGGGATTAATTTTCTCACCCAACTTTTTATGCGTACAAACGAAAAAAGCCCACTCGTTTGAGTGGGCTTCATTCTAAATAGGAGCTTGGCGATGTGCTACTCTCACATGGGGAGACCCCACACTACCATCGCCGCTAACGTGTTT
>NZ_JBSWYY010000045.1:0-18385 GCF_056161325.1 Alteromonas sp. ABE4_545 | reverse complement strand
GCTTCCAGAAGGCGTAGAAATGGTAATGCCTGGCGACAACCTTAAGTTCGTAGTAGAACTAATCGCTCCAATCGCGATGGACGAAGGTCTTCGTTTCGCGATCCGTGAAGGCGGTCGTACAGTAGGTGCTGGTGTTGTATCTAAAATCATCGAGTAATCGATAATTTAGACGACATTAGTCATCAGAAAAAGGTCGCGCAAGCGGCCTTTTTTGTGTCCGAAGAAAATCGACCGTTGTTAACCTGGTCACTGAATCTGCTCCTGTATCGGCTCGAATATAGGCGTTACAATCACACTTGTTATTCGATGACATAAGGTAGGTTATGACCAAAACATTCAATACTTATTGTATCGAAGAACCAATATTGCCTGACGAACACGATGCGAACAGTGATATTCATGAACAAATACAATCAGGGTTGGCGGATGATACTTTCGTAACTGGTGTATCCGCATCGAGGTTGTTCGGTTATATTCCTGAGAAGTCACACAACTCTGGCGTCGCAGTTGTTATTTGCCCCGGCGGAGGGTACTACGGCCTCTCTATGCAGCGCGAAGGTCATACGGTCGCCAAACAGCTGGCCAGTGAAGGGATTAACGCCTTTGTATTGAAGTACCGTCTACCTAACGTTGTAAATCACTCCCAGCCTCATTTAGCACCTCTGGAAGATTTGGCTATGGGTTTGCTTAAGCTCGACGCTATTGCGCAGCAGTTTGATGTGAAGCTAGAACAAACGGGTGTAATGGGTTTTAGTGCGGGGGGGCATCTAGCTGCCACCTATGTGAGTCAAACGAAAGCACTGAGCGTTTTGCTCAAGCGAAAGAAGTTAATAAAGCCCGATTTTCAAGCCTTGATCTATCCTGTCATTTCCATGGTCGCCGCCCATCGACATCAAGGTAGCGTAGACAAATTATTACTTAATGATAGCGACGAAAAGTGGCGCGTATTTATGTCGCCCGAGTTGCACGTTAAACCTCATCATCCTCGTACTTTTTTACTCCATGCCAACGACGATAAATCTGTCGACGTTGCGAACAGCCTTGCTTATCAGTCGGCACTCAATGCCCAAAGAGTACCTTGTCAGGCGTTTTATTTAGCCAAAGGGGGGCACGCTTTTGCTACCTATCATCCGGTTAATTGGCTGACGATGTTTACAGACTGGCTATCTTGACCTTTAATACTTTGGTCGTAGTGAAACAGATATGTGCGTGCGCGCCATGTATGATGCCAGAGTTTAGGGAATGCGCAGATATGATGCTTGGACTATGGTTACAGGCATAGATAAAGATTAATCAGTTTGCCATCTAACTGTGGATGGGCACTGAAACAGAAGGTGTTGATATGCAATCTATTGCAATAGTGTTGCTCGGTATTGTGGGCATGTTACTGGGCTGGTTTGTTTACTCTAAGTTTATTGCGGAAAAGATTTTTAAAATGGACGACAAATTCGTCACCCCGGCTCATGAGCTTCAAGACGGTGTCGATTTTGTGCCAACTAATAAAGTCGTTTTGTGGGGGCATCACTTTACATCCGTTGCTGGTGCAGCACCCATTGTCGGGCCAGCTATTGCCGTGTATTGGGGCTGGGTTCCGGCGGTGCTATGGGTAGTGTTCGGCACTATCTTTTTCGCCGGTGTTCACGATATGGGGGCTTTGTGGGCGAGTGCTCGCCATAAAGGTAAATCCATGGGCGCTCTGTCTGAATCTGTGATTGGTAAACGCACGCGCGCCTTGTTTATGATTGTGGTGTTCCTTGTGTTACTCATGGTAAATGCCGTATTTGGTGTTGTTATTGCCAATTCATTTGTTGGCCAACCTAATGCTGTATTCCCAGCCTGGACAGCGATTGCTGTCGCATTGATTATTGGTCAATTGCTCAAGCGTAACTTGAGCCTAATCCCATTGTGTATCGTTGGTATCATTGTGCTTTACGCGTCTGTGTATGCTGGTAGTTATATTCCCATCAGCTTACCCGAAACCTTGTTCGGTTTGTCTGACAAAGCGAACTGGATCATTATTCTATTTGTTTATGCCGCAATCGCTTCGTTGTTACCCGTGTGGATGTTGCTACAACCACGAGACTTTATAAACGGTATGCAGTTATTGGTGGGCTTGTTCTTGCTTTACGGCGCGGTATTTTTCTCGTTACCTGATATTACAGCGCCAGCGTTTAATACACAGACGGCAGTGGATACGCCCAGCCTTATCCCATTGCTATTCGTTACCATTGCATGCGGTGCAGTTTCAGGTTTCCACGGTATTGTGTCTTCAGGGACGAGTTCAAAGCAGTTGAACAAAGAAACCGACGGACGCTTTGTTGGTTACCTTGGTGCAGTAGGTGAAGGCTCATTAGCACTGATCACTATTGTTGCTGTAAGTGGTGTCGCACTCGCTGCCTCGCCTGAGGAATGGCATGAGGTATACAGTCACCTTGGTGCAGGGAGTGTAAGTGCGTTTATTACTGGAGGGGCTAATCTTATCCAGCAAGGTTGGGGATTACCCGTCGATTTTTCTTCTACCATCCTCGCCACAATGGTGGTGTTGTTTGCGGGTACCACCATGGACTCTGGCGTACGCCTGCAACGATACATTATTCAGGAGTGGGGAGAGATTTATAACATTAATCTGCTGAAGAATGGTGCGCTTGCTACTTTCTTTGCGGTGGCCTGTTGTTTGTTACTCGCTTTTGGTGCCGGCGGTTCTTCCGGTTCAGGTGGCATGATTATTTGGCCGTTGTTCGGTTCGACCAATCAGATATTGGCCAGTTTAACACTGCTTGTTATCTCGGTTATGCTGATTAAGTTGAAACGGCCAGCGATTTATACCTTGGCCCCTATGATGTTTGTGCTGGTAATGGCGTTCTTTGCGGGCTTTATAAAGTTATTCGAGTATTATGAACAGAAGAATTGGCTGTTGGTATGCCTTGATGCTGTAGTGCTTGTGGTGTCGGTATTGGTGATGTTAGAAGCTTGGTCTGTTATCGCTAAGTTCAGACGAGAAAAGTCTGTAGAATAAGCATATACCGACGTACGGATTACAAAAGCCCTGAATGTCAGGGCTTTTTTTTACCACTTATTAGCCACTTAAAATAAAAAAAGCCCGATAAATCGGGCCACGGTGGGGATGGTAGCTAACCCTAGCTACCATAAGAAATCCATTATCAAAAGTATGCGCGAATAATCCCGGCGCTAATTAACAAAAGAGATAGAGAATAAAGCGTCAACGCTACCTGGTCAGACAGTTTTGGTTTTGCATTTTCCATCTTAATCACCTATTTCGTTACTATTGATGTAACGTAAATGTAACATTCCTATGTATCATTCGTTATTATTCTTTAGTGTAATATCATCATTTTTATGTATTAATACTTGTATCGCTTTCTAGCACCCGCATACTAGAGCTTGATATTCACCTCAAACTTATCACTGGATTGATTACATGTTTTTGCTTTTAGTTTATGTGCTGATTGCGCTTGGCTTTTCCTTTTTATGCTCAATTGCGGAGGCGGTGATACTGAGTGTGTCGTCGGCCTATATCTCTGTGCAGGAGAAAGAAGGAAAGGCCAGTGGTGCTTTATTGCGAAAACTTACGGATGATATTAATTCGCCGTTATCGGCAATTTTAACCCTCAATACAATCGCACATACGATGGGAGCCGCTGGCGCAGGCGCTCAAGCAGCCGTTGTTTTTGGTGATGCCTATTTGGGGGTGATATCTGCGGTATTAACATTACTGATTTTGATCTTCTCTGAAATCATTCCCAAAACTCTGGGCGCGACGTATTGGCGTACATTGGCTCCTTCGGTAGCGTTTTTCCTAAAGTATCTCGTTTTGGTGTTGTACCCGTTTGTCAAAATGTCTGAATACCTAACCAGAGGGTTTAAAGAAGAAAGCCCATTGAGAGGGTTAAATCGCACAGAATTACATGCAATGGCGGAGCTGTCTAGCCAAGAGGGGCAGTTAGCCCAACACGAAGCCTCAGTATTGCAAAGTCTATTGAGTTTGCATGAACTCAAGGTTAAAGACGCGATTACGCATCGTACTGCGGTGTTTTCTGTCTCTGAAGATATTACGGTTGAAACCTTCTTTCACAAACACGCTAATGTAGAGTTTTCTCGTATTCCTGTATACGAAGACGATGTAAGCGAAAATATTACCGGTTATGTCATGCGGTCAGACTTATTGGTGGCACAAGCTAGAGGGAATGGGCAAAAGCAATTGTCCGAGTATCGCAAATCAATGGTGACACTGCTTGGTTCTATGCCGCTTTCCAGTACCTTTGACCACTTTTTAACGTCACGTGTGCATATGTTATTGGTGGTAGATGAGTATGGAGGATTGGAAGGCATTTTGACGTTAGAAGACTTACTTGAACGTTTATTGGGTGTCGACATTATTGATGAAAAAGACGGAACAGTGAGTATTCGCCGCTTTGCCCATATGATCAGTAAGCGCAGAGAGCAAATGCTCGTCAAAAATGCACCAGACGCCGAGGTGATAAAGAAAGAGCTGTAATTGCAGCGTTAACTTAAAATTGGTAGGTCACGCCAACTTGTAATTGTGTGTCTGTTTGATGGGCTGGTTGCCAATAGCCTCTTCGGCTGGCGGCAAAACTCTTGAGCCACAGTGCTTCTGTACTTATTTTGGTGTGTTTGTTGATGGTGTATTGCCAGTTAAGCGTTAAGGCCTTACCGTCACTGTCGTTAGCGTCATACGCGTAGTTATCGTCTTCGTTTACCTCAAACCAATCTATACGTACAGAAAACTTATGTTGGGCGAGGCGATAACTCAAGGCTGCATAAGCAGCATAATAGTCGGCATAAACGACTCTTTGCCCCATGAGGGTCGACCCAAGCATAACGTGACCCGATAACGTGAGGGTGGGCGAGAGTCGGTACCTTGCTGCAAGCGAATGGAATTTGGTGCGCCAAGCATATAAACGATGCTTGTTTACTACGGTAGGGTCAGCGCGGTTGTCGTAATAAAAATAGCGCACATCAAGTTGTCGCGTATATTGCCATTGCATTCCCACGTAGTAGCCCCACTTCCCATCCATTTCCTTGAAGGGCTTAGTCCAGCTTGGCCCCATGATCATCGAGTCAGCGACCACTGAGGGATAAGCAGCAAAATTAACCCGCTCTTTAAACAGGGTTTGGCGATCGTGCATAGCAAACCCTCGCCATGTGAGTTGTGTGCCTAACGTGTCGTTGCCTTTGAACGTGCCTATAAAAGTTTCCCATGTCCAAGGGCTTCTCGCTGCGCGTCCGGGACGACGTAAAGACCACTGGGCGCCAACAATTCTGAGTTCTTCACCAACCCATGAGTTGATGGCCGAGTTGGATATAAAATCTTCTGAAAGCCAGCCAACATCGGTATTTTCGACCGAGAGGGCCGGATAAAATAGACCTACTTTTATCGTTTGTTTGTATAAGCCTGAGGACAGCGGGCGGTAGTTGGCAAACAGCTGTGTAAGACCTAAACGGGATTCGCCATCGCTATAGGCATTTGCTACGCCTGTAATTTGCCAATTGTCGCTGATGTCATGATCAATCGATAGCAGGGCTTGATTGAGAAGCACGTCGTTGCCTGCGGAGCGCAATATGCCCACGCCCGAATTTTGATAAGAGGCCGGACTATTGTTACTGATCGCACTGACTTGAAAGAGCCCCTTCACGTCAGTGTTTGCTTGGCATTGAATACTACTCAAAACAACTAATAGCAACCCCAAGTAGTGTTTCATTTAATAGTCCTCAAATCCTTCACCGTAATCAAAACTAGGTAACAAGGCATCTGTGAGTTCGAGGGTTATTGTTTGGTCAGAGTTCATATTCACCGTCATCGAAGGAGGGACACTATTCGGGGCCAATCTAGGGTGCCACAACGTCAGCGTATATAGTGTGTTGGGGGCCTGTATTTGGGCCTGCCCCTGGGCGTCGGTTTTAGCGAAATAAGGGGAATCTGTAATGTAAATATATCCCAGCATCCAGTCGTGGATATTACAACCAATATCAACAACACCGGCTTGGTCAAACAGTATAGGGTCTGCATCTAGCGCTTTGTACAAACGAATTTCGAATGATTTTGCTGGCGAGAAAGAATAGACGTGATGCTTGATAGAATCTGAATTTGGAAAATGAACCCGTGTATTGGTTTGAACAGCAAGTACATGCGGAACAAACTGTTTATTGACTTGGTCCATGTTCGCTTCAAAAGGCGTTGTTGGATCGGCGGGGGGCAACCCTTCGGTGGGAGTGAGAACAATAACACTATTGCGAACCGGTTGGCCTTCAACATCATGTAACGTGACGGTGAGTTGTTCGGCTTTCACAGTAAGCGCTAGCAGCAAGGTTATGCTCAAAATGCCGAGAAGTTTTAGCACACGTTTTTCCTTCAAGTCTTCTTTTTATTATCAAATAGACAGGCATTTTGATAATTAACTTTCTTTATTACTTTAGTACCGAGTGACATAAAGGCCAGTAATTTTAGTAAAACGCAGCCTCATTTAGACTGGTCAGAGGGGGAGAATGGTCAATTTTTGTTGACTTAGTAGGCTATTTAACGGTCAAATGGCGTTAGGTAGTAAGCTAATAAAACGCTTTAGCACATAATAATAAAAAGTCAGTATGAGCAGTGATGACGACCTCATTATCAAATATAAGGCGCTAATTAAAGCGCTTATCCCTTACCAGCAAAAAGGTAAGTTGCTTGAAGGGCTGAATCGCTTTTCGGCGCGCTTACCCGCTCGTGCTCGTGATGTTATTAAAAGCGAAGTCCTTCGCCTCACTTCCCAGACCTCTGAAACCGCCGACAATTCTGAGTTTGCACAGTTTCCGGTGAAAAAATTTGTGCACTTCGGTATCAACATGAAGTTAGACAAAGTGGGCGCCGAAATACTGAAAAAAGAAACCGCCAGATATTTAGGTGAGTACACCGTTGGGGTACTGGAGTCGATCACTAATTCAGAACATTATCAGGGGTTGATTCAGCGTAAGCAGCGCCAAAAAGTTATCGAGGCGTTCACCGTACAAGCACAGTCATACGAAGATATCGACTTTGGAGAAGATCTCGCTGTTAAACCGAATTTTTCAGTATCGTCTCTTGAGTATATGAAAGGTCGGAGCTTATCAGTCTCTTCCATTAGTCGAAGCGCACTGATCATCGATACCGCTCGCCCACCTAATTTGAAAGGTGGAGACACAGTGACATTCACTATCCCCGAAGCGGCCGGTGTTTTTGCTGAAAATACAATACTCCCTTGCTTACTAAAAGCGGTGTCCTTTAATGCTGACTCGCAACGTTTCGAGAGCGAGTTTATTTTTGACCAACCCAAAGATGAGGTGGTGAAGGCAATTGTTCGTTACTTGCAAAGTGTTTCATTGCGACAGCCTCTGAGTCGAAACCTTGAACTCGAAAGAACCATGCAAGCCCTTGACCGTGACCGAATTTTGGAAAACTCGCCTTGGGTACCGATTTTTGTCGACAAGACCAACAAGGGTTTTGAACCTCAAATGGCAATGCTCACCAGCTACAACAGCCAATACAACCCCAGTGCCATCAGTTCTAACTTGTTACCGGGTAAAGAAGCCATTGTGTATATTTTCAAAGAGTTGGAAAAATACGGAGAGGTGTTTGTGCTACGTGGAGAGGTTAAGCGCAAGAGTGGTGAATGCATTCATTTATGTGCCACTGCTCGCATGCTAGACCAATCGGGCATGATGTCGCAGTTTATTGCTATGACGCAAGGTTCGTTACATATTCAGCAGTGGCGTTTGCGACAGTTGGATAAAATGGAAGTTAAAAGCGCGATGATTCTGCAGGATATTGATAGTCAGCAATATCCTGAGTTGGACGAGCTGAGTCATGTTCTTTTTTGCCGAACGCTTGACGCTGATTGGCTAAAAATGGCCGCACCTTCTCCGTCATCGATAAAAAGCTTCCCGCGCTCAATGTTAGATAGCAGAAGGCCTTGGCCACTCAATTTTATCATGCACGAAGATATCGACCGTCGCAGTGAGCCACGCTATCGCATTGAAAAAGAAGGCTCGGTTAAATTAGGTTTGGTATCGAGCCATGCTGCTATGGTGAGGGACTTTTCGGTAAAAGGTATGCGCTTGCAATTGACAGAGCCCCTCGCTATGTTGCAGCAAACGTCGGTAAAAGTGAGTGTGCCGGAACTTAAACTACGCGGCGAGAAATATGAAGTCGTTGATTTTAACCCAGCGACTCAAGTATTAAGATTAAAAGTGCCCGAGTCAGATAAAGCGCATAAGTCTACTGACAAAATAATGGGTAACAACAGTGGCTTTTTCAAGCTGCGCGACTTGGCAGCTAGGCAACGCCGTTCATACCGATTCATGTGGGAGCTTGCTTCTCGGGCTCACCCGAATGTGGCTGTGCAACTAATATCAGGGCGAACATTGGTGAATCGGCTTAAAACGGTGTACGTGCCCTACAGCACCACTGACCTTTACCCCTTTATTCAAGCCAATAACGAAGTGCAACTGCATGGCTTTTTAGGCGATATCGACAGTGTGCCACCTGATTCTAAGCGGCTGCATCAGTTTATTCATCAAGGTGAACGGCAGGCGTTAGCAGTGCACTGTATACGCAAAAAGGACAATCGGATCATCGCCGTAGAGCAAGACGATTTTTGTTATACGCGTATTCGTGCGCAGATGGCAGACGGATTGAAAGATGCCTCGTTAGAGGGATGTATGAACATGATTGAATGTACGCCATGCGCGAAAAAAACAACGGTAATGACCAAACAACGTCTGGCGCAAATTTCCAAAATTGATATTGCGGTTTACGAGAAACTACTCAATTTGCAAAACGTATACACCCATGTACTGCACCTTATTGACACAACGGCTTTGCATCACACTTTCTTGCGCGCGGGTGTATTTCCGGCCAAGCCCGACAACAAAAAGAAACCCGCTCCAGCCGCGCCCGCGCAGAGCGAGTAACATTTGATTGCCCCTTAGTCATTAAGGTGGCGAGACAATGGGCACACTAATAATTACACAAACACCGGTTTTATCTGGCAAGTTATCGAGCTGCAAACTGCCTTTGTGATACTGAATAATCATGTTGGCGATATACAAACCCAACCCCAAATGTGGTGGGCTTCCATCATTGACATTGGTTTCTTTGCGTACCGACACCATTGACTGAAGCAGTTGGGTCTTCATATCTTGTGGAAGCAGTGGGCCGGTATTGGTTACGCTGATTTTTAATTGCTTGTTTTCTTGCCATAAATGGAACGAAATCGTGCTTTTGTCTACGCTGAACTCCGTTGCGTTGGCAACAATTTTATCTAGCATTTGAGCAAACAATTCAGGAGAGCCGTCTACTCTTCCGGTTTGGGTTGATTGTTTGTAGCTAAAGTGTCGCTGTTTATAGGCATGTTCGTAACCAGCTACACAGCCACTTACCACCTTAACTAAATCAAACTCTTCACGTTCCTCTTGTGCAATGGCTTGTTCTAGTCGTGTTGCTTCACTCATACTGTTAAGGATGGTGCTCAAGCGGCTGATGCCCGTTTGTGCACGTTCGATAAACTCTTGCTGTTTGGTTTGGTCTTGTATTTGGCCTATGGTATCAAGTGAGCTTCTGACTACGGCCACCGGAGTTCGTAATTCATGAGATAGCCGAGATGCCATGTTTTCGAGGTACGAGTTGTAGTCTTGCAGCTTTGACAATACGCCACTGAAGGTTCGTGATAGGTCGCCAATTTCATCACCATGTGGTGCAGGTTTGAGTTCACCGACAATTTTACCATTGCTATCGATCACTGATTCGGTCTCATCCCTCAGTCGTCGAATACGGCTGGATATGCGGTTGGCAAACAATAACAAGCCCAGTGTCCCTAGTGTCATTACGGCTAATATGACGTTGAAAAGTTGCTCTAGCGCGCGGTTTCGCAAGGTACGAATACCATTGGTGGTTTGCTCAACAACGACCGCGCCCATCACCGTTTCACCGATATAAATTGGGTATGCTGCGGATAAAATTACCGCTTTGTTGTCTGGGGTTAATCGCCAAAGTGAATCAGGTTTGCCTGATAGTGCCGAATTGATATCTCGTCCTGCCAGTGCATAGGCATTGTCGAGTTCATCGATAAAGTCTGCCGGCGGCTTGGATAAAATTTGATAATACAGGGGGTGTAACCAGTTTTCTTCAATGTAACGGAACCAAGAATTGCTGGTAGCATTTGCCGTACGTACTTTTAAACCTTGTGCAGACAAAATATCACCCGCTCTGGCAAGTACACGCTTGTGCTTGTCGATTACCCATACCCGGGAATCTGCGTACTTGAGCCCTGATAATATTTGTTCAATTTCTGGTGATGGCGTCACAACTGTGCCGAGTGCGTCGGTTTGGTTCGGGTCGGCGGTGCCGATGGCATATTGTTTATTTCGTCGCAGAGGGTCATCAACATCGACCAGTGCAAATGCCAATGAGCCTGATGTCATTTCCAGCGGGAAGCGCAGTTCTATGGTGTAGCCTGTTGCGGTTTCTAACCAGCGACCCTGAATTTCCAGAGCGTTGTTTTCGGCGCGAAAACTATTGGGGTCTTTCGGAAGTGTGTAGGCGTTTACCCAGCCTGCATCATAGGGCGAGATAATATAGCGATGAAGTTCGCCTTCTTTATCGGTTAGTCCAATCAAGAGATGGTCACTTTGGTCTACCGCCAGTGAAGACTTTTGTCGCCACACAATGTGATCATCGGTAACGTAAAACATGGCGTATAAAAACTGTTTATACCGGCCTACCATGTGATCGAATGACAAAGTCACGGGGGCGTTTTTCGCCTCTTCAGAAAACCAGGTCACTACTTGAGATTGGTCGTAATGCCCGATCAATGGCGCCACGGTTTGCCAGTCGGTGAGTTTGCCGTCTAGTTGTATGGGCAACTCAATAGGCGGAGCGTATAGGTCTGTACCGGGTCGAACATTTTGTAGGTAAGACGATTGACTATCGAATAACGCTGGGCGCTCATGCAGCGCGGTGGCGACGGCTCTGGCTGTGCCAATCATGGTTTGCTCTTGGCCAATGCGTAGGTATTGTTCCAACTCCCAGACGTATTTATAGCCTAACCAGGGGATCGCAAACAAAAACAGCGATAATACTAAGAGCTGTAGTCGAATTGAAAAACGCAGTTTCACGCGCTTAGGCCTGCCAACGATAACCCATACCGTAAACGGTATCGATATGGTCAAAGGTGTCGTCGAGTTGAATAAACTTTTTACGCATTCGTTTAATGTGCGATGTAATCGTGGAGTCATCTACCACCATACGAGATTCATCCATCAACTGTTGACGGCTTTTTACATGGCCGGGATGTTTGATTATGGCGTGAAGCATCCAGAATTCAGTTACCGTTAGTGCAACCGGCTCTGCCTTCCACGTTACTATCATACGGCTCACATCAACACGTAAATGCCCAAGGTTAATAATTTCACTCTGTTGCTTGGGCTCTGCAAGTAAATCGGTACGTCGGAACAAGGCCGCCACGCGTGCGAGTAAATGGGCCATACTGATGTCTTTGGTCAGGTAATCGTCTGCACCCATGCGCAAACCACTGATCGTATCAACGTCGTTGTCTCGTGCTGTAAAAAATATAATAGGGAGTGTTTGTGAGAGCTGTCGAATTTGCTGGCACAGCAAAAAGCCGCCTTCCATTTCATCCTGTAAGCCAATATCAATGATTGCTAAGTCAGGTAATTGTTGGGCAAAAGCCTCGCTCGCTGATGGGCGGTCCCCAAAGGGGATAACTTTATAACCTTGGCTTTCCAACGCGACCGTATAGTTGTCACGAATAGCAATATCATCTTCCACAATTGCAATGGTTTTTGGCATCTGGGTAATCCTTAATTTTATTTTGATGACACTCTATATCAGTTTTTATTGTCGTACCTGACTACGGCAGAATTTCAATGAATTTCCATTTTCGTGCCATTTTTCTGCCATATTATCACGCCGTACCTTGTACAAATATGGCTTAAGTTACTGATTCGGCGCGTGCTGCCTTAGTTCGGCATGTTTTGTCATTATCTTTCATTGCTTTGCCATAACCTCGCCCGCTCCTTGCCATGAATACCCGTTTTAATAGAACCATCGAAAGTTTTTAAATTTAAACAAGCAACGGAGAAAGACAATGCGTAAGACAATTATCGCAACTTTACTTATCACGTCTATGGGTGCTGTATCAACTTCAACTTATGCTGAAACAGCACAAGAAAAGCAGGAGCGCAATGAAGCAGTAGGCATTGGTCTTGGTACTGGTGCCGTGATCGGTGGCTTGGTTGCTGGCCCCGTTGGTGCCATTGTTGCTGGAGTATTCGGCGCGGCAGTAACGAATGATCACTATCAAGACGAAGAAATTAAAGAGCAAGAACAAGAGTTGGCGATGAAAAATCGTCAGCTATCAGAACAAGAGCAAGAGTTACTGGCAATGCGTGACTCTATAAGCGACCTGAAACAAGAAACGCGTACGACTCACGTAGTGGTTGAGGAAAATAAGGAACTACCAATTATGACGGTTGAAAGTAATGTTCAGTTCACCACGGGTTCTTACACCATTGCGAAAGACTACCAAGAGCAGTTAGACCTGATAGCCACAGCGTTAAAGCGTTACCCAGGTTTACAAGCAAAACTAACGGGTCATGCTGACCAGCGCGGTAACGAAAAGTATAACCAAGCATTGTCTATGCAACGTGCAATCAGTGTGAAGCAATACTTGGTTAACCATGGTGTGAGTGAGAACCAACTTATCACGGTAGCGCTTGGTGAGAAAAACAGTAACAACGAAAACATCGAAACAGCATTTTTCGATCGTAAGGTGGTGGTAGAAGTTTCTGAAAATCCGGAAGCATACGCCGCAAATCGATAGTCAATACAGCTTCCTCACTGTGCGTTGCTTAGGGCTCAGGGAATAGAGCCTCATTTTTTCAGGATGATTGGGTAACGAATGGTGAACTGGTGACCCCAACTAGCCCGCTTGATAGTGAATCATCACTTGATGGCGGGTTTTCCTTTTCTATCGTCTCTTCACTCACACACCCCGTCGGATTCCTCACCCTATTGCCTTGAAATATGGCAAAATGACGGCACTTAGCATTACCTACATAATCGTGTTTACAACACGCTGAACTTCCAGAACACAAATTCACAGGCAAATTGAATGAAAGCGTTAGCAATATCTGGGTTAACTAAAACCTATCGCGGTGGCGTGCATGCCTTAAAAGGCATCGACCTGACCGTAGATGAAGGCGATTTTTTTGCTTTGCTCGGTCCAAATGGTGCGGGTAAGTCAACGACCATCGGTATTATCAGTTCTTTGGTTAACCCAAGTGACGGCCAAGTGTCGGTGTTTGGTTATGACCTTGAAAAAGAAAAAGGCTTAGCAAAGTCTTGCATTGGCCTGGTACCTCAAGAGTTTAATTTTAACCAATTTGAAACCGTACTACAGATTGTATTGAATCAAGCTGGGTATTACGGCGTGCCGCGGGGTATCGCCCACGAGCGTGCAGAAAAATACCTTAAACAACTCGACTTATGGGAAAAGCGCACCGCCAGAGCAAGAGAGCTCAGTGGTGGTATGAAGCGCCGGCTGATGATTGCTCGCGCTTTGATGCACGAACCGAAAATGCTTATTTTGGATGAACCCACAGCGGGTGTGGATATTGAAATTCGCCGCTCAATGTGGGTTTTTCTGGAAGAGATCAATAAGCAGGGTATTACCATTATTTTAACTACCCACTATCTCGAAGAAGCGGAAAGCTTGTGTCGAAATATCGCGATTATTGATAAAGGCCGAATTGTCGAAAATACCTCGATGAAAGCGCTGCTTTCGAAGCTGACCATCGAAACGTTTATTCTCGATATCAACGCTGACACGACTCCCAGCCTCGAAGGTTTTACTTATCGCGTTATTGACGAACATACTCTTGAAGTTGACGTGGAGAAGACCGAGGGAGTTAATCCGGTATTTTCACAGCTAACAGAGCAAGGTGTTCAGGTGCTCAGTATGAGAAATAAATCAAACCGTTTGGAAGAGTTGTTTGTGCAAATGGTTGAGTCGGGTCGTAAACAGCAGGAGGAAGCGTAAGATGTCTTCGGGAAATAACTGGATAGCGTTGACGACCATCTGGATTAAAGAGTGCACGCGCTTTTTACGCATTTGGGTGCAAACCTTGGTGCCGCCAGCAATCACAATGAGTTTGTATTTTATTATCTTTGGTAACCTGATTGGCAATCGAATCGGAGATATGGGCGGTTTTACTTATATGGAGTTTATCGTTCCCGGTTTGATAATGATGTCGGTGATCACCAACTCCTATGCGAACGTGTCGTCATCGTTTTTTAGTGCGAAGTTTCAGCGCAATATCGAAGAAATGCTAGTTGCGCCAGTTCCAACGTCGGTCATTATTCTTGGCTATGTTGGCGGCGGCGTCGCGAGGGCGATTCTAATTGGGATAATTGTTACCACGGTATCGTTATTTTTTGTGGATGTGCAAATTCACAATATCGCAGTAATCATAGCCACTTTGCTATTAACCTCGACCTTGTTTGCCACTGCGGGGTTACTAAACGCGATATACGCCAAGACCTTTGACGATATCAGCATGGTACCCACGTTTGTACTCACGCCACTAACCTACCTAGGCGGGGTGTTTTATTCACTGTCGCTATTGCCTGAGTTCTGGCAATGGGTGAGTAAAGCCAACCCTATCGTGTATATGGTGAATGGTTTCCGTTATGGGTTCTTGGGCGTGTCTGACGTGAATGTGGGCGTTGCTTTGGGCTTACTCGTGGTCTTTAATGCGATACTGTTTAGTATTGTGTATGTGTTGCTTAATCGCGGCACCGGCATTCGTTCGTAGGGGGCGAGGTTGAGTCAGGGGAATTCGCGGGAAATCGCGACCAATCAACAAGGGGTCAATGACAAGCTGGTCGACACGGTGGTTAAGTACCGCGACAGCCATCATCAACGACCGTTTCAAGCTCATACCCAGCAAGTATTTGAGTCACTCGTAGAATGGCTTGATGGTTGGCAGGGCGATATCGTTTTAGACTCGTGTTGCGGTGTAGGTGAAAGTACGGCTACGCTGTCTGCCTTACATCCTAATTGTCGCGTAATTGGTGTCGATAAGTCAGCGTTGCGGGTGGACAAACACTCGCATTACGCGGCAGAAGGCGATAATTATTGTGTTGTTCGCGCTGATGTGAACGACCTATGGCGTTTGATCGCAGCGGCAAAGTGGCGAGTTGTTAAACATTGTTTGTTTTATCCAAACCCTTACCCTAAGTCGTCGCAATTACAAAAACGTTGGTATGCCAGCCCTGCGATGCCAGCCTTGATGGCAATAACATCAAACATTGAAGTTCGCAGTAATTGGCTAATATACATCCAAGAGTTTCAGCAAGCATTAGCGTGCTACGACATCGAATCGACATTGCGAGAAGTGGATACTTCGATGCCTGCTGTGACACCTTTCGAACGAAAGTATCGGGCTAGCGGGCAGGCGTGTTGGCAGTTAAAAACCAAACGCTAGTGCGGTGCGTTCGCACTTGTCACTGACGCACTGGGCTTGGCAAATAAAAAGCCTTGTACGTAGCGAATATCAAACGCCTTTGCGATAGCAAGGGCGTTTTCACTTTCAATCTGCTCAGCAACGATACTCACACTGCGTTCGTTCGCGTATTCACATATTTGCGTAACAAACTCTCTTGCCTCGACACTGTGCGTTACCTGTTCAAGTAAAGAACCCGCGAGTTTGATCCCTCGAAGCGGTAAGGTAAACAGTAATTTAATGTTGACGGGCCGAGCGCCCACATTGTCAATAAACAGCCCAATACCACCTTGTAAACTGTGTTCTGTAAATGCTTGGAGCGCTTGTACATTGCGAGTGGCGGTTTCGGCTGACACTTCAACACTGACGCGAGAGGGATGAGGGTATTCCCGCAGCAGAGTGACCAGTTTTTCACTTAATACTTGATTAAATAAGTCGTTGCTCGAGAGGTTTATGTTCCAAGCCATGTCGAGGTTGTGGAAATATTTAGCACACTGACAAAACATGCTTTCAGCCAGCGCTTGCGAGTCACTCTCGCGTGCCAGTAATTTGAGAAAGTCACTAGGCATACACATTTGCTCTGGTGTGATTAATCTGGCCAAACATTCGTATCGCCACACACTCTGCTGATGCAAATCGATAATGGGTTGGAAAAAAGGAACAATACGAGTTAAGTCTAATTGCGTATCTGCAACCTGCTGATGGCGCATTGAGTTAGACATGACAATAGACTCCTTGTGGGTAACATTAACTATAGCAAACCTCACAATTACGGCCAATTTACCGCTAACTGGCGCACTTTTCGCGCTATTAACCAACGAAATAAACAGCATTATTGCGAGATACTTGGACTTTGCACTATTCTGGGGTAAAGTGCGAGGTTCTTTGAAACTGGTCTGTTAAGTTTTCAATTTAAGTATCAATGACCACGTAGGATTGCACGCTGGTCGCGATGTAGTGTGCGTGTCAGGCTAGGGTTAGCTTCTGACCATAGAGGCAAGTTATCAGTGTAGGGGTGTTAGTGTGGGTGAAGCTCAAGTCAGTCTGAAGCACTTGTTTAGGGTTTTTACCAAACCGGAACACAAAGACTCCAAACTTGCGCAGATTGAACAACATCTGTCAGACAATATTCTCGATTTCCTTTCGCAGCACGTGGTAACAAAAAAGACGTCGCTGGAAGAGGTTGAGCAAGACTTTGCGTCTGCACATGTTCCCGAATCGCCTGAATTCGTTTCGACACATGCAGAGAGTTTGCTCGACAAGTTAGTTGCGCATTCGGTGAATACCTATGCGCCGACTTTTATCGGGCATATGACCTCAGCATTGCCTTATTTTCATTTGCCGTTGTCTAAACTACTGGTTGGTCTAAATCAGAACCTGGTTAAAATTGAAACCTCAAAGGCATTTACCCCCCTTGAACGTCAAGTGCTCGGTATGATGCATAACTTGGTTTATGATCAGAACGACGACTTCTACGCCCATTACTTACACAGTGCAAAACACGCACTCGGCGCATTTGGCTCTGGCGGAACAGTGGCCAATATCACGGCGTTATGGGTAGCGCGAAACAAAATGCTTGGGCCTACTTCGGGCTTTAGCGGTGTGGCAAGAGCTGGGCTGGCGGCTGCTTATCGGCATTACAACATCAATAATATGGCAGTGCTTTGTTCTCGACGGGGCCATTACAGCTTGTCGAAGGCGGTTGATGTGTTGGGCCTAGGACGAGAGCAGTTAATGACATTGCCGTGCCCAGGGCAAACGCTGCGGCCAGAACAAGCCTTGGCAGAGGGTAAACGCTACCAAGAAGCGGGCAATAAATTGTTGGCCATTGTGGGCATCGGCGGCACCACAGAAACAGGGCATGTAGACCCACTCGATGAGTTAGCTGATGTGGCGAAAGAATTGGGCTGTTGGTTCCATGTCGATGCGGCTTGGGGTGGCGCGACGTTATTTTCTAAACAATACCGCGAGCGATTAAAGGGTATTGAGCGAGCCGATTCTGTGACCATTGATGCTCATAAGCAAATGTATGTGCCAATGGGAGCGGGTATGGTGTTGTTTAAGCACCCCGAAGACAGCAACCACGTTAGGCATCATGCCCAATATATTCTGCGTGAAGGCTCCAAAGACCTAGGCGCAACCACCCTTGAAGGTTCTCGCAATGGCATGGCAATGATGGTGTATTCGTCGTTGCATATTTTTGGACGTCGCGGGTATGAGCTTCTTATTGATCAGAGCATTGAAAAGGCCAAAGCCTTTGCTGATATGATTGAGCGCCATCCTGACTTTGAATTAGTCACGGCACCAACATTGTCTATATTAACGTATCGCGTGTGCCCAGGTGTTGTACAAGAGGCTTTGTCGAATGCGAGCGATGATGCGCGCCGCACGTTAAATGAAAAAGTTGATCGTTTGGTTGTAAATGTACAAAAGCAACAACGGGAAGCAGGAAAATCATTCGTTTCTCGTACTCGTTTGGAAGTGCCTGAATACGAAGATGAGACGATTACCGTGTTCCGTGTAGTACTGGCTAACCCATTGACTACACGAAAAGATTTAGCCGCAATATTGGCTGAGCAACACGCTATCGCATGCAGAACGAAAATCTGGCAAGAGCTGGTGGACGATCAACATTTGCAAATAGCGTAATATGGCAAACGCCACAGGTTGAAGTGACCAAAAAGGCTACGTGAGTCTGTCTCTTATACACAAATCCCCGCTAAGAAATTAGTGGGGATTTTTTTTGAACATTATCTCTTCACTCTGATCAGATCTTGTAACTTGGTTGTGAGAGTAAATGATGATG
>NZ_JBSWYY010000044.1:0-20188 GCF_056161325.1 Alteromonas sp. ABE4_545 | reverse complement strand
TCGTATTGTTGTGGGGATTTTGGGGTTAGCATGGTGAACACTCCGAATTTCACTATGCCTATTAGATCAAAGCCCCAGACTTTCGTCTAGGGCTTTTTCAACAGTCTGAAAGCGGCTATTAAGCCGCTTTCTATGTGGTATTTGAACAACGTTCGGCTATTTATTTTCACTGCCGTCATCAGAACTAATGCGGCTTGCTACAGCGCCGTCTTGGCCTTTATATTTGGCATCGATGCGTGCGTTGTAAGGCTTTTCTGCCGGGCCTGAAAGGGTTTCAAAGCTCAATGCACCAATCTTCATCATTGGCTTAAGCGCTAACGGCAATTTACCCGCATTGATAAATTCTAAAACGATCTTACCAGACCAACCTGGATCAATACGGTGAGCAGTCACGTGTACCATCAACCCCAAGCGCGCCAATGAGGAACGCCCGTCCAACCAGCCAACAATATCAGCCGGTAAGGTTACCGACTCATAAGTGTGTGCCAATGCTAGTTCACCTGGGTGCAAGAAAAAGGCTTTGTCTTCTGGTAGTGCAATTTCATCGCTCATCACTGAATTCAGCGCTTCTTGCACTTCTGCTTTTGGGCCACTCAAATCAATATATGGAGCCGCGTGATCCTGAAACACCCGAAATTTGTTCCCAAGGCGAATATCTACAGTAACTCCAGAAATTTTGTCATAGCCTGGAGTGGGATCAATTTTAATTTTGCCTTCTTGCAAGTACTGATAAATCTCGCGATCAGTTAAGCGCATGGTTACTTCCTATGAAACATTTGGCGGTATTATGGAGCGGTTAGTTAAGGCAATCAATATAAAGCATGGCGAATCCCTTTGATAAATACTTGATTGTCGCATGCCGCATAGGCTTGTGGTTGTCGAACAAGCCTACCGCCTTGTGAGATTTCAGATGTGAAAATTAGTGCTTTTTCGATAAGCAGAGTCGTCATCATGCCTTCATATATGGTCATATGTTCCTTTCCTATGTTGATGCAGGTAAGTCAATGCGACTGTTTGTCATAACCTTAATGCTGCTTGTTAAGCCCGTTTTTGCGAGTTACCAACCTATTCCACTCGATGGTTTTGCAGATGTGATCAAACATTGGAAAGACGCCACCGGTAAGGCTCAATATGCCACCCTCTCGCCACATCAAATAACGAAAATAGCCGACAACATTATTCTCTATCAGCGCCAAAATGGCGGCTGGCCTAAAAATGTCGACCCTTTACGAATACTGCAAGCAACAGAGCGAGAAGCCGTTATATCCGCTTATGACAATAGCGACACGACGTTAGATAACCGCAATACCTACCCACAAATTCGTTATCTGGCTGCGGCATATCAGCAAACCCAACGAGATGACTATAAAAAATCTGCGATCAAAGGCTTACGCTATATTCTGGATAATCAGTATGACAATGGCGGTTGGGCGCACTCGCCGCCGCGCACAGACGGCTACTATGCACATATCACCATTGCCGATGAAGTCATGCCTGGTGTTCTCAGCTTGTTACGAGACATTGTGACTAAGCATCGCGACTTCACCTTTATTAGCGATGCGCTTAGGCTGCGTTGTGCACAGGCATTGGCAACGGGCGATGCTCTATTGCTCAAACTACAGGTAAAACAAAACGGCGTACCGACAATCTGGGCAGGCCAGTACCATGCTGACACCCTCACACCCGCCGCTGGCAGAGCTTATGAATTGCCGTCGCTGATCGTTTGGGAAAGTGTGGCTGTGGTCGATTATTTAATGTCGATTGAACAGCACAGCGCAGAGGTGTCGGCAGCCATTAATCATGCGATTGCTTGGTTTAAACAACATGCGTTTACACAAATTGAAGTACAAGAAGTTGCCATTGAAACAACCCGATTCGATTACCATACCGCGCAATTTGACCGCGTAGTCGTAGCCAATGAAAACGCACCACCGATATGGGCGCGTTTTTATGACCTCAAAAACAACGCACCTATTTTTGCCCGCCGAGACGGTACTCGGGTACGCTCACTTGCCGACGTTGATGCTGATCGTAGAACCGGCTACGATTGGTATGGATATTGGCCACAAAAATTACTTGTAAAACCTGTTGAATCAACACAATAGGTAACTACTCGCACTATTAAATGTCATTCCTCGCAACAATTCTGTGCAACATCCCGATAAATGCAATATGTAATCAAAACCATTATCAATTAGTTTAATTTATCGGTACACTTTGCTCCCTATTCATCTGCACCCTATAAGTATCTGGGTAATCTCTATGTTTTCACGTTTTCGAGACAGCATGAACTGGCTACATACCTGGACCGGATTGGTACTGGGTTGGTTATTATTTGCTGTTTTTGTTACTGGCACGCTGGCGTTTTTTCAATTTGAAATTACGCGCTGGATGCAACCAGAACTCACTCATCCGGCAACGGCAAAAACCGCCATGGCCAATGCGCAGCGCTATTTGATGCAAGAAGCCCCAGACTCGGCACGTTGGTCGATAGGCGTTCCCGGCGCTCGCGACACAGTATCCACTTTGTTCTGGCGCTCCCCCGACGCAGGCGGCCGCGGTTTCAAACGCGCCACATTGGATGGTACAGGGCAAGTATTAGCGGTGCGAGAGACTCGGGGCGGTAATTTTCTCTATCGCTTTCATTTTGATCTTCACTACATGCCAGTGATTTGGGCACGCTGGCTGGTAAGTGTTGCCGCGATGTGCATGCTGATAGCACTGATAACCGGGGTAATAATTCACAAAAAAATATTCAAAGATTTCTTCACCTTTAAACTCGGTACCGACATGCGAAGCTGGCTAGATGCTCATACGTTGTCTTCCGTTCTCGCTGTACCCTTTCATATAATGATCACCTACACAGGCTTGGTAACGCTGATGTTGATGCTATACGGGTGGGCCATCGACACGCAATTTGGCAACCGAGGAGCCTACTTCCAAGCTGTAGAAGCGAGTCAACCGGCCCCCAAAGCCAGCGGTGAAAAAGCGACGCCGGTTGATTTTCAGCAGCTTTTCGACAAAGCTCAAGAACGTTTAAATGGCGCAGAAATTACTTTTGTCAGCGTGCTCAACCCCACCGATAAACTCGGTACTATTGAGTTTATGGAAGTGCCGACTAGTGGGCTGATCTCTTCCTATCGCAAGCTGGTTTATTCCACATCGACTGGAGAATTGTTGTCTACCCGTGATGTACCTTCGGTCGCGGAGCAAACCCGTAGAACGATGATCAATTTACATGCAGGTCGCTTTGCTAACTGGCCTCTGCGTTGGCTGTATTTTCTTTCGGGTATTGTAGGCTCGATTATGGTTGCAACTGGGCTGGTGCTGTGGGCAAAAAAACGTGAGAAAAAGGCACCTCATTTAGGTCACAAACTGGTTGGTGTACTCAACACCGCCGCAATTATGGGGCTGCCTTTTGCCGTCGCGTGTTACTTTTATGCCAACCGACTACTGCCCGCCGTTTTATCCAATCGGGCACAATCAGAAATTGACGTATTTTTTTACGGTTGGGCATTTGTCTTCGTTTTATCATTGCTGCTTCATGTTCATAAACGCTGGTTTTACACAGCTTTGCTTAACGGTGTTGCTTATATCGCCCTGCCACTTGTGAGTGTGTTTACCGTGGCTAAGCACATTGGGAATTATCAATTCCCTGAAGATAACATCGTACTGGCAATGGACATTGGCTTAGTGGTGACGGGCGGCTTGTTTCTATTCCAAGCATTCATGATAAGCCGCAAGGGTCACACTACTCGCGTTGGGAAATCCTAGTTCATGCAACACAGTCAACTCATATGGCGAATACTACTGGCGACAGTCGGTAGTTTTACTTTAGTTTCTTTGCTTTGCGTAACCATAACGCGTGTGTTATTCGTCGTGTTTGGGGTCAATCAAGCCCAAACGTTTATCTGGTGCATGCTTTTGGGGCTGGTTGTGTACGCTTTACTGGTGATGTGGATTTTTGCCACTCGCTCGCTTATTCGCACGAGTGGTATCTTCATCCTAGGCTCTGTTATGTGCTGGCTGTTTATTTATAGTGGAGTCGGCGCATGATCGTACTGTCCTGGGCAATGTGTTTTTTAGCCTTTTGGTGTATTGCGATGAGCATGCCCCGCAACCGCAAATTTTTACTCACACGCATCAACCTAGCGATACCAGACAGCGGGTTTAAATGCATAGGCTTTGCGGCATTAACTGGCGCACTGGTGTTGGCTTGTGGCAATGAAGGTATAGCGGAAGGGATTGTGTATTGGTGTTTTCAAATGACCGTGTGCGCGTTAATGATCGCATTGACTATTTCATACAATCAAAAACGCAGAACACGGAAATACAACCGATAAGCTAACGGTCGCTCACATTAAACGGGGTTAAAGGCAATGGGGTCGCCCTTTATGTGGTTATCCCCTTCTTCACTACTCGGAACATTGAGTGCCAATGCCATCGACACATCGCGGGCAATCTCTCGATAGGTGTCGGCCAGCGCCGATTCGGGTTGGCTAATTGCCAGCGGTATGCCGCCGTCGGCCGATTCGCGGATCTCAGCGGTTAACGGTAACGCGCCTAACAAGGGTAATTGATAACGCTCAGACAACTTCTGCCCACCGTGTTGAGAAAAAATATAGTCTTTGTGGCCACACTCGCTACACTGATAAAAACTCATGTTTTCGATCAGTCCCAAAATCGGCACATCAACCTTGTTAAACATGGCAATGCCCTTTTGCGCATCAGCGAGCGCTAAGTCTTGGGGCGTGGTTACAATAACGGCGGCGCTTAGCGGCACTTGCTGTGACATGGTTAACTGAATGTCTCCAGTACCAGGAGGCATATCCACAATTAAGTAATCCAACACTGGCCAATCGGTCTCATGCAAGATTTGATTTAACGCCCGACTTGCCATCGGCCCGCGCCATATTGCCGCATCTTCAGAAGACACCAAGTAACCGATAGAGTTTGCCACAATGCCGTGAGCCGCTAATGGCTGCATATGCTTGTTGTCATGGCTAACTGGGCGTTCCCCTGCATTGCCCAACATAATGGGCACCGACGGCCCATAAATATCTGCATCGAGAATGCCGACTTTAGCGCCTTCTTGCATTAGCGCGAGTGCTAAATTCACGCTAGTTGCAGACTTACCTACCCCTCCTTTCCCCGACGCCACGGCAATAATATTGCGAATGTTTTTTACTTTTGGCACTTTGGCGTCACTCGGTGTGACGGCGGCTTTCACTTTTTGAGTGATGCGAAGACTAAAGCCATTGAATTTGGCGTCGTGTAAAGCACCTTCTAGTGTATCCTGTAACCACGACAGTTGGGTCGCCATCACAAAAGGCAGGGTAACCAGCAGCTCTTTGCCAGTGTTCGACACCCAGTCCTGCGTATCTGCGGTATCAAGTGCAAATAATTCGCTTAATGTGGCAGCAATGTGCTTTTGTGCACCGGCTTCTGGCTTGGCTTTTTGCGAAAAAAACATCAATCACCTGAGTATTTGTGAGTTTTATAAATTACGTAATGCAAAAATGGCGCATTTCAGCTAGTATTTGCAGCCATTTTTAAACCTAAGAAACGATTTAGTCGCTATGTCTGAACAAACGCAGTCTACTTCTGCCGCGCCGCGTCGCATTTTGGTGACCAGCGCTTTGCCATATGCCAATGGTTCAATCCATTTAGGGCACTTGCTAGAGCATATCCAAACCGATATCTGGACTCGCTTCCAGCGTCTTCGTGGCAACGAATGCTACAGTGTGTGTGCCGATGATGCACACGGAACGCCTGTGATGTTAAAAGCACAGGAACTCGGCATTACTCCAGAAGAAATGGTGGCGCAAACGCGCGCTGAACACCATCAAGATCTGCAAGATTTTCACGTTCAGTACGACAACTATTATGTGACTCACTCGCCAGAAAACAAGGCGTTGTGTGAGGAAATCTATAACAAGCTTGATGCCGCAGGTTACATTAGCAAGCGTACCATCAACCAGTTATACGACCCACAAAAAGAAATGTTCTTGCCCGACCGTTTCGTCAAGGGCACCTGCCCTAGCTGTAAAGCCGAAGATCAAAACGGCGACAGCTGCGATGTATGTGGTGCAACGTATAGCCCAACGGAAGTCATTGCCCCTCGCAGTGTGGTATCAGGCGCTACGCCAGTATTGAAAGAGTCTGAGCACTTTTTCTTCGACTTACCGCAATTTGAAGGTATGCTCAAAGAATGGATACGCTCTGGTGCCTTGCAGTCAGAAATGGCTAACAAGCTTCAAGAATGGTTCTCTGAAGGTTTGCAGCAGTGGGACATCAGCCGCGACGCGCCTTACTTCGGTTTTGAAATTCCCGGTGCGCCGAACAAGTTCTTCTATGTTTGGGTAGATGCGCCTGTTGGTTACATGGCGAGTTTTAAAAACTTCTGTGACAGTAATGGCGTAGATTTCGACCCATTCTGGCAAGAAGGTACCGACACCGAGCTGTATCACTTCATCGGTAAAGACATCACATATTTCCACTGTTTGTTCTGGCCAGCCATGCTGGAAGGCGCGGGTTTCCGTAAGCCTACGGGCGTGAATATTCACGGCTTTGTTACTGTAAACGGTGCAAAAATGTCTAAATCACGCGGGACTTTTATTAAAGGCCGTACCTATTTAGACCACTTAAACCCAGAGTATTTACGTTATTACTTTGCGTCAAAACTCAGTGACGGCGTGACCGATATCGACCTTAACTTTGCTGACTTTGCACAAAAAGTTAATTCGGATTTGGTAGGAAAAGTTGTCAACATCGCCAGCCGTTGTGCCAGCTTCATCACCAAGCGCTTTGACGGAAAATTGTCGGCCACTGTTTTAGATGAAGCCTTGATCAGCGAATTCCACGCTGCAAGCGATACCATTGCACAGCATTTTGAAAGCCGTCGTTATCACCAAGCCATTCGCGAAATTATGGCGTTGGCTGACAAAGCAAACCAGTTTATCGACGCCAACGCCCCTTGGGTCACCATTAAAGAAGAAGGCAAAGAAGCCTTTACTCATGATGTGTGCTCAATGGGTATCAATATGTTCCGCATTTTGATGGCCTATTTGAAACCGGTATTACCGGTATTGGCTGAGAAGTCAGAAGCCTTCTTAAACGACACGCTATCGTGGGAAAGCACCAAAACTGTACTCACTAACCACCCTATTGAGAAATTTAAAGCGCTCATGCAGCGCGTAGACATGGAAAAAATTGACGCTATGGTAGAAGCATCAAAAGAAAGCTTGGCGCCTGCAGCACCAGCAATCGACCCAGACAGCCCATTGGCAAAAGATCCTATCAGCGACACCATCAGCTTTGATGACTTCGCGAAAATCGACTTGCGTATCGCACGTATTGCCGAAGCCGATCACGTAGAAGGGGCTGACAAGTTGTTGCGTCTGCAACTAGACCTGGGCGGTGAAACCAAGCAAGTATTTGCGGGTATCAAATCAGCTTACAAACCTGAAGATTTAGTGGGTAAGCACACCGTAATGGTGGCTAACCTTGCACCGCGTAAAATGCGTTTTGGCTTGTCTGAAGGCATGGTATTAGCCGCTGGTCCTGGTGGTTCAGACCTTTACATTCTAGAGCCTAACGAAGGCGCTAAACCGGGTATGCGTGTAAAATAATTAACCCGCACCAAGTTATAATTTGAAAGGAGCCAATCGGCTCCTTTTTTATTTTTTGCCTGCCCTTTTTCGCAACAGACATATTTTTGCATCTATCGGTAAAAATATTGACCTGAATCTACAAATGCGAATGATCATCATTTCCTTTCACTCAGCAACTCCTGTATATTAGAAACGCTTATCATAGCCCCTAGAAAAAATGTGGTTACTTCTTAAAAGGAAATCGGATGATCATATTCTTGTCAGCAGTGTTGGTAGCACTTGCTACAGTTTTCTTCTATCTGAGTTGTCCAAATCAGCAATGGACACAAAAAAAACAGTTTAGCTTTACATTCGGCACCAGCATCTCGCTTCTGTTATGCGTTGTCGCCGGCATTATTCTCAGCCAACGGTTCTCTGCAATATCATCGGTGTTTACTGTCATCACACTGTTTATGTTGTTGATGAGTACAGCCCCACTATTCACCCGTTTTGCAGCGCCTTTGACCAACGCAAAAAAAGTAAAACCGTCGCTCACCCGTGACGAAAACTACAAAAATCATCGACCTCAATGGGTATTAAAAACCACAGGTGCCGTTATTTTGAGTTTCCCTTTAGCTGTACTCTTCATGGGCATCATAGGTTATATACTCGGCAATAGCGTTGCACTCGATGTTCGCTCTCAGTTAGTAATGTGGTTCATTGTGCCATTGTGGCTCATCCCCCTCGCCCTGATTTATTTATCAAAAGCGCCTTTCCGCCTGTTTGCAGTATTGGTGTCATTAAATATCGCCATTTATTTCATCCTTGATCATCTCAATAGCGGAATATAACAAATGCGTTTAGAGTCATTTAAAGATTACCAGCAAGTTCACATCTGGACTGGCATTTTATCCGGCCTATTGTTATTCATCTGCTTTGTTGCGGGTGCATTCACTATGTTTAAAGGCCCGCTCAACCAGTGGGCACTTCAACCAGAAACCACCCTACCTGCGATCAAATATGAACAATACGACACGCTAATTGAAAAAGTACTCACGCAGCACCCCGAAGCGAGTGAGGCCATGACGGTCTATTTGCCTAATGCCATGCCTAATCACGCCCCGTTGCAATGGGTTATTGAAGACGAAGCCACCCACGCTACCACAATTTGGCAAGCGAGCTTAGACGCCAATAACGCACTCATTAGCCAACAAGTATCTATTTCTGCTATTGGCGAATTTATTGACCATTTACACCGTACCGCAGGCATTCCCGGCGGTGACGACCACGATGCCTTTGGCATCTTCGTTATGGGGTTTGTGTGTATTTTATACTTTGTCGCCATTATTTCCGGCTTGATTATATTCTTGCCCACGTGGTTTAAAGACTTGTTCGCATTGAGGAAATCTAAAGACAACCGCCGATTCTGGGTCGATTTTCACAATATTCTGGGCATAAGCGCCCTGCCCTTTCACATTGTGATTGCGGTAACCACTATTGTCTTTGCTTATCATGATGTGCTCTATGGTGCTATGCAGCAATTGGTGTACAAAGACCAACCCATGTTTAATCGCGCACCGCCAACGAACATAGAGCGCAGTATCGACAATTTGGTCAGTGTAGACGCGTTACAACAAGCCATTCATAAAATGGAGCCTAACTTTGATATTGCAGAATTGCGCTATGCGCGGTTAGGAACACCACGCTCAACTGTACTAGTCGGTGGAGTGATGGAGGGTGAATGGGTACGTGGACCTGAATATGCATTTTGGGTGAGTGACCCTTACACGGCTTCTTCAGGCTATACCGCAATGTTACCGAGCGTATCAGGCGGCGCGGGGAAAATCGTCAACGGCTTTTTCACCTTACACTTTGGTGGCTTTGGTGGCACGTTTATTCATTGGGTTTATTTTTTCTTGGGCTTGTCGGGCGCCCTGCTGTTTTTCTCTGGTAACGTGATTTGGATAGAGTCTCGACGCAAAAAACTCAATGCGAACAATAGCCCGATTGAGCAGCGCCGTTCAGTAAAAATACTGGCTAAGCTCACAACCGGAGTGTCGTTAGGCACACTAGTCGGGTTAGCTTTGTCGTTATTGGCAGTAAAGTGCCTGCCCCATACGCAAATAGACATCGCGTATTGGCAAACCACCAGCTATTACATCGGCTTTTTACTTTGCGTGGGTGCGGCGTTTCTTCAACGACCGGTTACCAGCGCGATACAGCAACTGCTGCTACTCGTACTACTTCTTTTGTTAATTGCAGCAGCATCACTGGCCGAATTAAGCGCAAGCATCACTCCCTCTATCGATATCACTGTTGCCTTAGTCAGTGGCTTACTTGCACTGGTTTTCGCACTGGTGGTCAAACGTTTGCTCAGGCGCAAAACCACAATGCTGAATGACGGCGTGTGGTACTGAATAACAATAATAATCTGTTTAATGGACGTTCAATACACTTAACTGGATAAAGAGAATCTCAACATGAGTAAGAATGTGAATAAAATCGCATTGGCAATCTCTATGGCAATGGCTTCAGCAACCTCTGTATATGCGCAAGAGGCAACGCAAGAACCCGACGGTATTGAAGACATCGAAAAAGTGGTGGTCGTCGGTGAGAAAACCGAGCGTAGCTTAAAAGAAACCACGTCATCAATTGCCGTAATTGCCGAAGAAGACATCAGCAGCATGCGTTATAAATCGATTCACGACGCCGTGTCTGAAATCCCTAACATTGTTGCCATTTCGGGTTTAGTCCCCGATATTCGTGGTGTGTCGGGCAACGGTTCTGCTGGAGGTTTCAATTCGATTTCTGGTGGCGCTAAAGCACGCGTAACAACGATTGTTGACGGCGTTGCTATTCCGTTTGTAGCCGACTTATCCGGTGACACCGGCCTATGGGACATACAACAAGTTGAAGTATATCGCGGCCCTCAGTCGACCAGTAACGGTAGAAACAGCATGGCTGGCGCGATTTACATAAAAACCAATGACCCCACCGATGAATGGGAAGGCAAAGTGCGCTTGGGTTATCGCAACCAAGACAGCTACCTCAATTATGCTGGTGTTGTGTCTGGTCCCTTGTCTGATGATGTGGCGTTTCGCTTGAGCGTACAACGCGTTGATGGCGACACAATTACCAACGGCGAAGGGTATGCCGACAACCCACCTGATTACGATATTGATGCCATCGAGACAACCAAAGTTAACGGTAAACTTCTGTGGACACCTTCTGACGATTTAAGTATTAAATTAACCCACGATTACAACAATGAAAAAGGTGATGCAGGCCGCGTTTACTATCAAGCCGATGACCTTTCTCAATATAACCGTTTGTTTTATCGTAATATTGAAACCGAAGCCTCCACAACGAGCGTCATCGCCGATTACACCATTAACGATGCCTTATCCCTCGACGTCATTGTAGCTACGATGGATTATGAATGGGGCTTTAACACCTATCAAGAAGACCCTGCTGCAACACAATTTTTGACTTTTGATGAGTCAAACTTCACGTTTGATGCAAAACTAAATATTGGCCAAAGTAACGACACGTTCAGTGGATTTATTGGGCTAGCCTACTTTGAACGCGAACACGACGTGATCAGCACAGGAGCCACTGTTTACGACGGCGACGACGAAAGTGATTCAATGGCTATCTATGGTGAAATGACCTACGCCGTACGCGATGACTTCAACATTATTGTTGGTGCACGTGTTGAACGTGAATCGCAATTACGCCATTTTGTGTACGGTGCCATCGACTCTACGCTAGACAACGACACCAACATCTTCTTACCTAAATTGGTGTTGCAGTACGACGTTACTCAAGATACCACCCTAGCACTAAGCGCACGCAAAGGTTACAACGCCGCCGGTGGTGCACTGAACTTTGCCGCACAGGAATACTACTATTTCGACTCTGAAGAAGTCATGACGTACGAATTCAGTAGCCGTACTAGCTTTGACGACAACAAAGGCTTTTTGCAAGCTAACGTGTTTTACAACGACTATGACGGGTATCAAGCGCTAAGCTCTACGCGCTTTATTGTAAACATGGACAAGGTTGTCACGTATGGCGCAGAATTAGCCGTAAACTGGATGGCAACAGAAGACCTAGAACTCAATGCAGGTTTGGGTTTACTTGAAACCGAAATTAAAGACGCTGCTGAAGAGTATCCTGATGCAGATGGCAACGAACTCAACTCTGCGCCAAAAATAACCGCTAACTTGGGTCTGAAGTATTGGATCACAGACGGCTTCAATGTGGGTGTTGCGGCTAACTATGTTGATGAATACTACGGTGACTTTACCAACACACCTACCCGTGTGGCAGGCGATTATTCACTGGTGCGCTTGTTCGCAAGTTATGAAACAGAAAACTGGTTAATTTCAGGCTTTGTTAATAACGCCTTAGACGAAGAAGCCTTCACAGCAGTTGAACCTGCGAGTGGGCGATACCCCACGGGTTATGTCGCGATTGTAGACCCTCGTAATGTGGGTGTGTCGGTTACCTATTCGTTCTAATGCAATGAGAGCGAAACAAGGATAAACACCAAAGGAGCCTGATGGCTCCTTTGATTTATCTTAGTCATGGTATATTCGGTGTGCTTTCGCTTGCACTCAACTAACTAATCAGTATGCTTGGCTACACTCATTCTGATAACCCGCTATTCATTACTGCATGTCTTTTCAAGAATTTATCACTGGTTTCTTAGGTGCGAGTACGATTGAGATTATTGCCTCTGTATCTGGTTTTGCTTGCCTTTATTTACTAATTAAACGCAATATTTGGTGTTGGTTTTTCGGCTTTATTCAAGTCTCTTTGTACACCTCAATTTTCTATCACGCCAAACTTTATTCCGACATGGGGTTGCACGTCGTTTACGTTGTGTTGCAACTCTATGGGTGGTGGAATTGGCGCAAAAATAACGACGCCAACAACGAACTTGTGGTAGAGCAAGGCACACACACAGCTTTTTTACTTTGGTGGGTTGTGACACTCGTAACAGCAGCTGCACTGGGGTTAACCATGGCAACCTACACAGATGCCAGTTTTGCCTATTTAGATGCGTTTACCACCTGCACTTCTCTTGTCGCACAGTTTCTGCTTACGCGCCGTTTTTGGTACAATTGGATTTTCTGGATCATCGTCGACATTGTGGCGGTGTATGTGTACTTACAAAAAGGCCTGTATCCAACCGCCACCTTGTATGTCACCTTCTTGATCATGTGTTTCTTCGGTTTGTACCAATGGTTACAACAAGCGAAAAAACAAACGATTTCTCCCATTCAAGCATAAGAGATTAGATTGTTGAGTAGTATTAAACGCGTTGTCTTTTTAGGCGCACCCAGTACCGGTAAAACCACAATTGCGGAACTTACCGCCGAGCGTTATGAAACGGCATTCGTTGCCGAGTACGGCCGAGAGTATTGGCTCAAGCATCAGCAAAACCGTTTGTTGACTCAAGAGCAATTACTGCACATTGCAGAAGAGCAAATTCGCCAAGAAGACGAAGCGATTAAGCATGCTAACCGATATCTCATTGTCGATACCAATGCGCTTACAACCTGGCACTTTGCTCAAGATTATTACGGCTGCGCGCACCCCAAACTAGACCAGCTCGCCGATGAGAGTAAAGCGCGTTTTGATATTGTGTTTTTGTGTAAGGACGACATTCCTTTTGAAGATACGTGGGAACGCAGTGGCAACGTAAAACGAAAAGAATTCCAAGCATTTATCACCGAGCAACTGCACCAGCGAGAAATTGCCTACACGGTATTGTCGGGCAGCATCGAAGCCCGGTTTGAACAGGTCAAAGCAGTATTAAAATAAGTGTGACAACCGGGAAGCGGCTATTTGGTCGATTCCCGCATACTGGCGCCCACGGGAGAAAATCGGGGCTTGAGCTTCCATTTGGGCTTAACTGTGGTCATTGGGAAGGTGCGTTTTCTGGCTAATATCACATACATGGAACTGCACCACGGACAGTGACGACTTAACCAATCTCGGACTTTATTCGGAAGCTGTAGTTTGCCGGTGAAAAACAGCATAGAGAACATCAAGTGCCGCTGTTCGATAATTTCGTACCCCAGTAACTGCAACCAGTCTCTCACTCTACCGGCAGGGAAAAACCGTGCATCGTGCAATATGTTGTCCCGTTTGATCGGTAAGTATTTCCCCAGCCCCGTCAAACTATAAGGGTTAAAGCCAGAAATGATCACGTAGCCGCTACCTGTAATGGTGCGGTCAACTTCGCGAAGAATTTCATGAGGGTCTTGGGCAAAGTCGAGTTCATTGGCTAATAAAAAGCCATCCACACTGTTCTCAACAAAGGGTAATACGTGTGAGTCAGCAACTAAGTCTGCTTTCGGATTAAGGGTTTTACACTGATGAATATGGTGTTTTACTGCACAATGCGGCAGGGCAATTTGACTACTTAAATTGCCAAGCTTAACGAAATGATAGCCAAATACGCGCTGGCTGAGTTCGTCACACACCGATTGCGTTGCCGCTTGAATGAGTTCTCCGGCAGGTAATTCTTGCCACACCCGAGGATAACGCGGCGGCCTCAATTTAAACGCAGACTTCATATTTCTGTGACAATACCTATGGTTGCGAAGCGCTGGACAAGTTTTTATAGTATCTCATAACTCTATCAATAGGCCAGATTATGAACGAGAGTCGATTACCAGAGCAAGTAAAGTTAACCCCCATTCCGGCATTTACCGACAACTACATCTGGTGTCTGCACAATGATACCCACGCCGTAGTTGTCGACCCGGGGGACGCCGCTCCGGTACAACAATTCTGCGCACAGCATCAGTTGTCTTTGGCTGCTATTTTAATTACCCACCATCACCATGATCACACTGGCGGCATTGCCGCACTAACGGCTGCAAATAGTGATTTACCCGTTATCGGCTCCCGTGGTGGGCATATACAAGGGCTGACTAAAACGGTCACCGAAGGTGACAGTGTGGCGCTCCCTGTTATTGATTGTGATTTTACGGTGTTAACCCTCGCCGGACACACGTTAGATCACATCGGCTTTTTCGGTCACAAGGTGCTGTTTTGTGGCGATACCTTGTTTTCTGCAGGCTGTGGTCGATTATTTGAAGGGTCGCCCGAACAAATGTATCAAGCACTGACTAAGTTATCGCGTTTACCCGCCACCACCCAAGTATGCTGCGCTCATGAATATACCCTAGCCAACCTCAAGTTTGCTTTAACCGTTGAACCAGAAAACACCGCATTGCAGGCATACAAAGACTGGGCTGAAGTACAGCGCCAACAAGGGTTGCCCACCTTACCGTCTGATATTCATACACAAAATGAAATTAATCCGTTTTTGCGTTGTCATAAGGAATCGGTAAAAGAATCGGTGAATCAATACCATAAACAAACTTTAACCCGTACTGTCGACACCTTTGCGGGGTTGAGAAAATGGAAAGATGAGTTCTGATGCAAAAGTCATCAGTTTTCAGTAGAATATCGCGTTTGCGCTAAAGACAAGAAAGGTGGCCGAATGAAGCTTCGCCGAACGACACTGTGTGTTGCACTGTGTCTGCTAACTGGGTTGAGCGGTTGTCAAATGCTCCCCGACGACGACTCTGCTTTGATAGAAAGCAACCAACAACACAACGCGGCTTGCGAAGTCGCCAACACCGAAGTGGCCAATCCTGAAGATTGCGAAATAGCCAATGACGGTGTAATTGAAGTTATGCACCCTTCAGAAGAAGTGGCTGTAGACTTAGATACCCAAGAGCCTGAACCCGTTGTGATCGACAACGTGTGGGACCGTGCTCGCAACCAATTTAGTTTTGAGATCCCCGACGATAAACGCGTAACACTACAACGCGACTGGTATCTGAAACACCCCGAATATATGGCACGAGTGACACGCCGCGCCAAACCCTTTTTATATTACATCGTAAACGAAATTGAAAAGCGCGATATGCCGCTTGAATTGGTACTCTTACCAATCGTGGAAAGTGCGTTTGATCCCTTCGCCTATTCTCATGGCCGTGCCGCCGGTATGTGGCAATTTATCCCCGGCACAGCAAAGCGTTTCGGTTTAGCGCAGACCTGGTGGTACGACGGTCGCCGCGATGTTATTGCCTCTACACAAGGTGCACTAGACTACCTCGAATATCTGAATAAAATGTTTGATGGCAACTGGTTACATGCCCTGGCAGCATATAACAGTGGTGAAGGCCGAGTTGGCCGCGCCATAAAGCGCAACGCCAAAAACAACAAATCGACCGAATTCTGGGCGCTTGACCTTCCTAAAGAAACCCGCGCTTATGTACCCAAATTGTTGGCACTGGCCGATATTTTGAAAAACAAAGAGCTGTACGAGTTTAACTGGCCTTCTGTTGACAACGCTCCTGTCATTGGAGAAGTAGATATAGGCTCGCAGGTAGACCTTGCCTTTGCTGCAGACTTAGCCGGCATGGAGCTTAAAGCTTTACATGCGTTAAACCCTGGCTTTAACCGCTGGGCGACCGATCCAAACGGCCCCCACCGCTTGATTTTGCCCATCGACAAAGTAGAAGCCTTCTCCACAGAGCTTGCTAATATCGACCGCAACGACCGTTTAAACTGGGTTCGCCATAAGGTAAAAAGCGGTGACAGCTTATTAAAAATTGCCCATCAGTATCACACCACCACAGATATCATCAAACAAGTGAATGATATGAAAGGTGACATGATCCGCATCGGCGATTTTGTTATGGTACCGGTAGCGCTAAAAAGCCTAGATGCATACTCACTGTCTGCTGACCAGCGCTTGGCGAAAACCCAGAAAAAACAACACGGTTCATACCAACTCACCCATAAAATAAAAAGCGGTGATACCTTTTGGGATTTAAGCCGTAAGTACAAGGTCACCACTCGCGACTTAGCCAAATGGAATGGCATGGCCCCAACCGACCCTCTCATGCCAGGTAAAGACTTAGTAGTGTGGGTAAACCAGGTCAGTGATGAGCAAAAACGCGATGCCATTATGCGCTCACTTACTTACACAGTGCGCAATGGCGACTCACTATCTCGCATCGCCAGCAAATTTAACGTGCGTACCAGTGATATTAGTAAGTGGAACAACTTAAACCCTAAACGTTACTTACAGCCGGGTCAGAAACTGAAGCTTTATGTGGATGTAACCCGACTACCAAATATGGGGTAAAGCATGCAGGGCATTAACCGGGAAAATCTGCGCAAAAGTCACGAAGGCCCCTGGTTATTGCTCGACCTCACCATGTTGGGTATTTTACTACTCAACTTGGTGTGGTTAGTGTTTGATGCGCTCTACGCTACACATTTTGTCTACGAACAACTTTATCTAGCTGCTCCTCTTTTAGCTAACGCCTACGAACCGATTCACAATAACTTTTTGCTCGTAGATTTAGTCTTTATCGCGATATTTCTTACCGAGTTCTTCTTTCGCTGGTTTATCGCCGTGCGACGAAAAGAACACCTGCGTTGGTACTTTTTTCCGTTTTTGCATTGGTACGATTTAGTTGGCTGCATTCCCCTTGGAGCCACCAGAATTTTTCGATTTTTGCGGATACTCTCCATTTTATACCGCTTGCACAAATACCAAATTATTGACCTAAACCAAACTGCGGTATTTCGGTTCTTCGCATTCTACTACGATGTGTTTGTGGAAGAACTCAGTGACCGCATTGTGGTAAAAGTACTGAGTGATGCTCAAAAAGACATTTCAGCCGGCTCGCCACTTATTGATGACATTGTGCAAGATGTATTATTGCCACGCCGCCCTGTACTCACACAATGGGTATCCGGTGTGTTAAACCATATAGGGCAATCCATTAGTGACAGCGAACACGGCGATGTGATACGCCAGCATGTTAAGCACTCTGTGGGCAAAGCAGTGAGAGAAAACAACCAGGTTTCTACCCTCTCCTATCTGCCTGTGGTAGGCAAAACCATTGAGTCGACACTCGAACAAGCCGTAACCGATATCGTTACCGCGTCGGTGATCAATTTATTGTCAGACATTAAGGCGGAAAACATCGAGACTTTTGTACGCCAAGGGCTTACCGGGTACGATGCCGAAGACCAAAAACTCGATAAAGAAATGCTGTCTGTGGTGAATGAATGCATCGAACATTTAAAACGCCATGTTGGTCAACAACGTTGGAAAACTCACCTTACCTCTCGCCAACAAAACCCAGCAGAAGATATACCTGACACAAAAAAGCCGGTTGAATAATACTTGGTATATAGCCTTAAGTATAAAAACCCGTCTCGTTGCTACTTTATCAGTTTCAAATTTCTTGCGTAAAGAAACGTAAGACGCTATTTTTTCACTATAAAAATAACGACAAAGAGACAGACAATGGCAATTCATTCAAACTTAAATCTACTTGACCGTTCTTTAAGAGGGTTAATCGGCATTGGTGTAACCGGCTTTGCACTATTCAACGGCGATGTGATAGACGATGTATTCATTGAAATACTGTTAGGGATATTTGGTGCACTAAATTTAATCTCGTTGCTATCTGGTTGGTGCCCTGTTTACCACGTAGCAGGTATTAGCACACGAAAATCATAAACCTGCTATAGGTTCTTAATTTTGCAACAATTGACACTCATTAAACGCGACTCCTCTGTGCGCCCGAGGCTCATTGTCGCGTGCCTGATTGTTTCCGTGCTCATTTCTATTATATACGTGACGGTCTCCTACCGCTTAACGGCTGACGTGAGTTTGCAAACCGAACTCAAATCGATGAGTAAAATCGTTAAATTGGTTCATCACGAATTAACAACGCAAAACATAAGTACTGAAACGCCAAATTTAGTCATGGCCAATTTATTGTTGGATTCCGACGATGTGACCGCGTACTTTTTTCAAATCACTCGTGATGATAGTCGATGGAAAAAAGCACACAATATCGATGACCACACACAATCCGCGTTACTTGACGCCATCGCGCGTGAAGAGAATGAACAACATCTGGTTGAAGTGAATAACGATAGCTTTTTGTGGCAACAATTCACGCTTCAGCAATACACATTTACCTATATTAAAAAAACAACCACATTAGACCTCACGCGATCTTATGTAGCCAAGCGCCTGCTCATTACCTCTATTTTAGTTTTTTGGATCTCAGTGTGGTTAGCTCTAACCTTATCTTCACTAATCGCGAAACGCGCTCAAGAAATCAATGACGCTTTGGCTAAAATAGCGACCCACGATGCACTGACAGGGTTACCTAACCGATTGTTTCTCATGGAAGAGTTAGAAGAGTCGTTACCGAATGAAGACAACAAAGGCAAAAGTAGTCAGGGAAGTCTATTTGTTATTGATTTAGACAAATTCAAGGAAGTGAACGATTCATTTGGTCATTCTGCTGGAGATACACTCCTCAAAGAAATATCTCTGCGACTGCTAGAGGTAGTGCTACCACCCAATCGGCTTATGCGGATTGGCGGTGACGAATTTGTAATATGGGCGCCTAACCAAACAATTAATGAAGCCGAAAAGCTGGCTGATGCATTGGTTAACGTTTGTGATTCCCCTATTTTAATTAATGGTCTTGCTATTAACACAGGTGCCAGTATTGGTATTGCTCACTACCCTACTCATACATCCGACCCAGAAACACTGATCGTGTGTGCTGATACGGCGATGTATAAAGCCAAAGAGCAAAGAAGTGGCTGGCAGTTATATGACCAAACTACCATTACCGACTACAAGCGCAATTTGCAATTGCGGGCAGAACTAAATGAGGCGATGTCTCAAAAACAGGTAGTGCTGCACTATCAACCAAAGGTCGAGCTTAACACTGGGGATGTCATCGGCGTCGAAGGCCTTTGTCGCTGGGAGCACCCAAAACTAGGGCTTGTGTCACCGGGGCATTTTATTGATCTGATTGAAGACAGTGGAAAAGTTCAGGAGTTTGGGCGATACATTTTAGACACCGCCTTTGAACAAGCATCAAGCTGGTTACAACAAAATATCCGCTTACCGATTGCCGTAAATTTATCGCCCTATAACCTGCTAGACCCAGGTCTCGTGGAGTTTATCAGTTCGAGACTGCAGCATTATCAAATCCCACCAAGCTGTATAGAAATTGAGCTGACCGAAAATGAAACTTGTCTTAATATCAAACACATCAAGTCTGTACTACTCGACCTCCACGAATTGGGCGTTTCCCTTGCTATAGATGACTTTGGTACTGGCATGAGTTCCTTAGCTTATCTGGCGCAGTTAAATGTGGATGTATTGAAGATCGACCGCGTATTTATCCATGATATTGAAGACAATAGCGGCCACCGCTCTATCGTCTCTTCTGCAATTACTCTGTCTCAATCTTTTGGCTGTAAGGTTGTGGCTGAAGGTGTGGAGACCAAGTCTCAAGCGGCGCTTTTAACTCAAATGGGATGCCCATACGCGCAAGGTTATCTATTCGCAAAACCAATGGAAATAGCTGACTTAGCAAAATGGTTACAGCAAAACGCATAGATTCCCCCGGGCATGCCCGGGGTTCTATCGGTTACAGCTCCATTCGGAGCTGATCTGAATCCTTCCGACCTTGATGCTCAACGTAGTTCCGTATTGTGTGCTCGTC
>NZ_JBSWYY010000043.1:0-21383 GCF_056161325.1 Alteromonas sp. ABE4_545 | reverse complement strand
AGGCAAGGCGTCAATAAAAGCCCTATGGGAAGGATGGTTCAAACTACAAACCATCCTTGAAGGTTACGATTTGGCCCGTTCTCTTGAGGCTGACTTGTGATCAAGAGACAGACGTGAGTAGCCTTTTTGGTTTTTATCTTTCTACAACGAGATTATCAATGAGGCGTGTAGTGCCAAGATAGGCGGCAATAAGAATCACTACCTTGCTGTCTGACGGCGTTGCTGGCTCAAGGGTATCAGCATTGCGAACATGTAAGTAATCGGGCTTGAACCCAGCATCACTTAGCTGCTCATTGAATGCATCACATAATTCAGAATAGTCGATACGCCCTGCTTTAATGGCTTCAGACATGGCGGTGAGTGTGGCATATACCGTGGGCGCTAGTGCTTTTTGCGCTTCACTTAAATAGCCGTTACGTGAGCTTAAGGCCAAACCCGAGTTTTCGCGCTCGGTAGGAACGCCGCGAATATCAATATCCATTGATAAATCTCGTGCCATGAGCTTGATTACCTGTAATTGCTGGTAGTCTTTTTGGCCGAAGAAAGCGAGTTCGGGCTGAACCATATTAAATAGCTTGGATACTATGGTTGCCACGCCACGAAAATGCCCAGGACGGCTAGCGCCACAAAGTACATCGGAGATCCCCGGTACTTCCACAAAGGTTTGTGCTGCCAATCCACGAGGGTACATTTCGGTGACCGACGGTAGAAAAACGGCTGCAACACCGTTTTGTTCAAGGTGAGCACAATCTGCTTTTAACGTGCGAGGATAGGCATCGAGGTCTTCGTTTTCGCCAAACTGCATGGGGTTAACAAAAATCGATACAATTACCACATCGGCATGTTGCTTGGCTTGACGCACCAATTGTAAATGGCCGTTGTGAAGGTTACCCATGGTGGGGACAAAAGCGACTTTTTTACCTTCCATGCGCCACTGGTGACGCACTGATCGTAAGTCGCTAACGGTTTCAATTCTTTGCATGATGTTACTCAAAACTGTGCTCAGGACCAGGGAATGTGCCCGATGTAACTTCGTCGATGTAGGTTTTCACTGACTCTCGTAAGTCACCGGTTTGGGCCAAATAATTTTTGGAAAACTTCGGCATGTAATTGGCGCTGACACCGAACATGTCGTGCATCACTAATATTTGCCCATCGGTTTCTTTACCGGCACCAATACCAATAACAGGTATTGTCAGTGCTGCCGAAACCTTCTGTCCAAGAGAAGAGGGGACACATTCTAATACCAGCATTTGCGCACCCGCTTGCTCTAGTGCTATAGCATCTTCGAGTAACTGGGCCGCTTTGTCGTCTTCACGCCCTTGAATTTTAAAGCCACCAAATACGTGAACCGACTGAGGGGTTAACCCTAAATGGCCACACACTGGCACACTGCGCTGGCGTAAACCTGTTATGGTGTCGCAAAGCCAAGCTCCGCCTTCCAGTTTCACCATGCTGGCACCCGCAGCCATTAATTGTCCTGCATTGGCATAGGCTTGTTCTGGCGTGGCGTAAGACATAAAAGGCATATCGGCAAGTACAAAAGCTCGCTCAGTACCGCGACGTACCGCACGTGTGTGATAAGCAATATCATCAACGGTAACGGGAAGTGTGTCGTCTTGGCCTTGAAGTACCATACCGAGCGAATCACCAATTAATAGCGCATCGACACCTTGTTCATCAAACAACTTAGCAAAACTCGCGTCGTATGCGGTAAGGGCGGTAATTTTTTCGCCGTTTTGCTTTTTCTTTATCAGTTGTGAAATTGTTACTTTTTTCATTCAAGCCTCCAGGTGAGAGGGGATTGACGCACTATACGGATTTTAGCGCCGATTGGAAGTTGTCAGGCGTTTTAAGCCATCAAGAGAACATTGCGCCACCCATTGTGAAATAGGCTTTCCGTCAGGCATGATCATTTGCTGTGCTATTTCAAACAAAGGCACCATCACGAATTCTCTGTGAGCCATACCGTAATGAGGCACTGTTAAGGTGTCTGTGTTGATGGTTTCTTTACCGTACAGCAGAATATCTAAGTCGAGTGTTCTGGGGCCCCAACGCTCGCCCTTTCTTTCTCTACCATGAGTTTGCTCGATATGCTGGAGCGCTTCCAAAAGCGCTTGAGGGGCCAATGGAGTACGAATTTGCATTACTGCGTTAACGTAATCTGGTTGGTCTGAAGGCCCCATAGGAGCACTGCGATAAAACGACGACGTTTTCATTAATTCGGTGTGCGGCAAGGCGCCTATTGCTTCAATGGCAGACGTGAGTTGCCCTATGGAGTCACCGAGATTACTCCCCAAGCCAATAAATACGATTTCTTTATGCATCTGAAGGTTTACTTGGTTTTTTGCGTCGTTTAATCGGGCGGTTATTACGGCCTTCTTCTTGGCGTAACTTGTTTAGCAGCTTTTTCTGCTGGCCTGCATCGGCTTTTTGGAACACAGTCCACCACTCAGCCAACTCATGTAACTTACCACCTTCTACTTCGCCACGAACGAGTAAGAAATCATATCCCGCTCTGAATTTAGGGTGTGACAATAGTTGAAAGGCGCGTCGACCAAACCGCTTAGGTAAACGTAATTGTAAGGTCCAAATATCGCGTACAACGGTAGAAAAACGCTTGGGGATCATAATGCGCTGGCATTGACGATGGAGTACTTCACCCATTGCAATATTGTATGCGTCATGCTGATTTAAGCCCGTTTCAGCCATAAGCTTGTGCGCGTGCTCTTCTAACGGATACCACATTAAGGTGGCATATAAAAACGCAGGTGTAACACGCAAATTGTTGTTTATGCGCTCATCGGTATTCGCCAATACCTTTTTGATCAACTGGTGCTCTCGGCTGTTTACGTCTTTGAGCAAAGGCGTGAGCTGCGGGAACAAAGGGTCGAGCAATTTAAATTGCACCATGTGTTCGTAGGTTTTTAGCCCTTGCCCAGATAAAAATAACTTGAGTGTTTCTTCAAACAATCGAGCCGGCGGAATATTGGCCAGCAGATGGGCTAATTTGGGAATAGGTGCACCGGTACGAGTGTTAATCGTCATCCCTAATTTGGCCGAGAAGCGCACTGCTCGCAGCATGCGTACTGGATCTTCGCGATAGCGTGTTTCTGGGTCGCCAATTAAATCGACTTCTCGATTGGCGATAGCCTTTACACCATTGGCAAAATCGGTAATGGTGAAGTCTGCAACACTGTAATACATCGCATTGAAGGTAAAGTCTCGACGTTCGGCATCTTCTTCTATAGAGCCAAATACATTGTCGCGCACGAGTTGCCCTTGTGCATCTTGTTTGGCATTGGCCGCCTCGGTGTTGTCGTGATGTCCTCGGAAGGTCGCCACTTCGATGATTTCACGCCCAAACACAATATGCGCCAGACGGAAGCGACGGCCAATCAATCGGCAGTTTTTAAACAGCCCTTTGATTTGCTCAGGTGTGGCATTGGTAACAACATCGAAGTCTTTCGGCTTAAAGCCGAGTAATAGGTCTCGTACACAACCGCCAACAAGATAAGACTCGAAGCCTGCACCGTTCAAGCGATACAACACTTTTAACGCATTTGGACTGATGTCTTCGCGAGAAATAGGGTGAGACTGGCGAGGGATTACAACACCGTGCACTGCTGACGAAGAGGACTCCTCTCGTCCAAAGACGTTTTTCACTTTGTTAAGTACCCGGGTAATAATGATGACTGCTCCTCTACCTTAATGGGTGCGTATAATAAGTTTATTCGCCGCAATCGACAATAATTTCCCGAACTTTAGGCACGTTTTGTACGTTCCAATGTGCAATGGCCCAGTCTAGCAAAAGCGGAATCTGGTGAGAATCGGGTAATGTTTCGATTGGCAAGCCCAAATATTTAAACGCTTTGATCAAGTTTTCTGGTGCTTGATGATGGTCAATCGGCGTTGCGTGATTCTGTTTACTCAGTTTACGCCCAGACGCTAAAGATGCAACGGGTAGATGTGCATAGCGGGGCGCAACATGCTCAAACTGTTCATATAATGACAAGTGAGTGGCGGTTGTTGGCAGTAAATCGCTGCCTCTCACAATATGCGTTACGCCTTGTTCAATATCGTCAACCACGACTACCAAATTATAAGCATAAAGGCCGTCACGGCGTTTAATTACGGTATCTTCTAACGAATGAGGGTCGTCAATCAATACGTTGCCTAACACAGCGTCATGAAACTCTGTAATCGGGTGAGGAAGTTTAACTCGAATAGCATGCCCTGACAGCGACAGCCCGCGGTCACGACAATAACCTGCATACACCCCACCTTGTGCTTTGATTATTTTTCGAGTGCAATCGCAGCCGTAAGCTAATTGCTTGTGCGCTAATTTTTCCAACCAGTATTGATAAATGTCATGGCGTTGTGACTGATACGCGATATCTCCGTCCCAATCCAGTCCGTGGTGAGACAAGGCCGTTTTAATGTCTTCATCAACCCCCTTTACGCATCGGGGTTCATCTATGTCTTCCATTCGCACTAGCCACTTACCTTGCTGGGCACGTGCATCGAGAAAACTGGCTACGGCAGTAATTAGCGACCCAAAGTGAAGTTGTCCAGAGGGGCTGGGAGCAAATCGGCCAATGTACGGGGACTTAGGAAGATTCATGACGGATGTCGCGGAACAGTATAGTGGGTTTGGGTATATTAATTGCGCTCATGCTTGATTGACAGTGTTAGGCAGGGCGCCAGACAAGCTCACTGTTGGCCATCAACAAGATTGCAAAAACACAGGAGGATGCAATGTACATCCTCCACTGCAGAAGCTATTAGCCTTGCATTTGTTTTTCTTTGATTTCAGCCATTGTCTTACAGTCGATACAGAGATCGGCGGTAGGGCGGGCTTCCAGACGGCGAATACCAATTTCGATACCGCATGAATCGCAGAAACCAAAATCGTCTTCTTCAATTCGCTTTAATGTCTTTTCAATCTTTTTGATCAGTTTACGTTCACGGTCTCGTGTGCGTAATTCTAAGCTGAACTCTTCTTCTTGAGCGGCACGGTCCACAGGATCAGGGAAGTTTGCAGCTTCGTCTTTCATGTGGGTTACAGTGCGATCAACTTCTTCACGAAGCTGGTCACGCCACGCTTTCAAGATCAGACGGAAATGTTCCATCTGAGCGTCGTTCATATACTCTTCATCAGCTTTGGCTTCGTACGGCAATAAGCCCGCTAACGCTAATAGTCCTAGGGATTTCGATTCTTTTCCTGTTGGCATATGCCACACTCCTACACTACGACACCCGGTCTGTCCTGGCTAATCGATTATCTATAACAGAATAGATAGTACCAGGCAACGTTAAGTGTCTAACCTTTCCTCTGACAGACGCGAATCTGCAACTCTGCCTCGAAGATGACCTCCTAAAATGGAGTCACTTGGCTTAAAGCAAGCCGCAAATATGGCGTTAGTAGCGTAAAAATCAACTCTTTTTTTATAAAAATACTGGGAGTTCTTGATTTAACACTGTTTTTTGTTCGTTAATTAAACAGCTTGCTGCCATTATTGTGACACCTGCTTGTTTTGCGCGTCGCACCGCATCCGCGTATTCGGGGTCAATATGAGCAGCGGGACGAACCGAGCTGATACCCGTATGCTGAACGCAAAACAAAAGCTGTGTTCTTACGCCGCGTTGTTGCAATGCGATCAACGTTTCACAATGCTTTTTACCCCGTGCCGTTACGGCATCGGGAAAATAGCCTTGGCCGTCTTCCAACAAAGTCACAGACTTTACTTCCATGTAGCTTTTTTCTCCGTCACCCATGTCGAGTTGAAAATCAAAACGAGAGTCGGCACCGGGCGGAGTAACTTCGGCTTTAAAGCTATGTACTTGGTTAAACAACGGCAGTGATTTTTGCGTCAGCGCTTCAGCGACAATTTTATTGGCGCGGTGGGTATTAATACCAATAAAGTGACCTAGGTGGTTCTGCGCCAGTTCCCATGTGTATTTGAGCTTGCGTTTAGGATTGTCTGACTGGCTGACATAGGCCCGAAACCCCGGCTCTGCGCACCCACTCATGGCGCCTGTATTGGGGCAGTGAGCGGTAATTACTTGGCCTGAATCTAGCTCAATGTCGGCAAAGAAACGCTTATAGCGCTTGATAAACGTGCCGGCTAAGAGCGGAGAGTTGTAAAGCATCTACTACACCTTTTATGCTAATTTAACGCAATCAGGGTGTGAGTGTACTTGTAAAAGTGATTTTTATGCACATCTCATAGAACAAATTCGTCAACACTGTTTTTTAATAGTGTGTAACAGAGGATTGAATACCAATGACAGAATTCAACGTTTCACTTAGTGCTGAGCAGGCCGGTGGCGCATGGGGCGACAACGCCCTACTTACTTTTACCGAATCCGGTGCGGTTATTCATCTTAAAGCGGGAGTTGAAGATGTTAGACAAATTCAACAAGCTGCGCGTAAATTAGATGGCTTAGGCATTCCAGCGGCCAAGTTAAGTGGAGAGTGGACTAAGGCGCAACAATGGGCCTTCGCGACGAGCTTTACACGAGCGCGTAACCCTGCTGCGATTCATTTTGTCGATAACAGCGACAAAGCTGCATTAGATATGGAATACGGCGCAATGCTGTTTACTCGGCAGTTGGTTAACGATACGCCCGAAGACTTGTCTCCATTAAACCTTGCACAGCGCGCGGCCAACTGGTTGCAAGAGTTAGGCGGCGACAAGGTTAGCTATCGCATGACAGTGGGTGAGCAGTTAAAAGAGGCCGGCTGGGTTGGTATTTATAATGTTGGACGCGGTAGTGAACGTCCACCAGTGATGTTAGAGCTCGACTATAACCCGACTGGTAATCCAGATGCGCCTGTGAGTGCAGCGTTGGTAGGTAAAGGCATTACCTTCGACAGTGGGGGTTACAGTATCAAGTCAAGCGAAGGCATGCTTGATATGAAATGCGATATGGGTGGTGCCGCTACTGTAACAGGTGCATTAGGGCTATCGATATTGCAAGGCAATACAAAACGCATCAAGCTTATTTTATGTTGCGCCGAAAACCTTATCAGTGGCCATGCCTATAAGTTGGGCGATATCTTAACTTACAAAAATGGCGTGACCGTTGAAATCGTTAACACTGATGCCGAGGGCCGATTGGTGCTGGCAGATGGTTTGATGGCGGCGACAGAATCAGGCGCAGAGTTGATCATTGATGCTGCTACACTGACAGGCGCGGCAGTGGTGGCGTTGGGTCATGATTATCATGCGGTATTTAGCTTAGATGATGAATGTCGAGACCGACTTCTGAGCTGTGCGAAAGCGAGTAACGAAAAATTCTGGCCTTTGCCATTAGAAAAATGGCACCAAGACCGTTGCCCATCAGCATTTGCTGATACGGCAAACAGTCGCGCACAAAAAGGCGGCGGCGCGGGCGGCGCGTCTAACGCAGCGGGTTTCTTGGCGCGATTCGTCAACCCAGAGGGAACGGGCTGGCTACATTTAGATTTGGCTGCGGCTTATCACGGTTCTGCGACACCAGAAATGCCGGTTGGCGCAACAGCAAACGGTATTCGCACCATTGCGAAACTGCTTGCTGAATAATCGCCGATAAATCGCATTTTAAAAGGGGGGCTTAGCTCCCCTTTTTAAATCCCGCCTAATCGCTCGGCTAGTACTTTATATTTCTCAACATCAGTACGGTCGAACAAAGGTTTTCCTGCACTGTCTTTGTCCTTCGAAATAAGTAAACTTTCACGCTCAAGTCGTTCAACGCGAACATCCTGGACACCTAGAAATTCTGCGACTTCTTGTACGGTCATTAGGCTCATTGTGTTATTTCCTGTGTTGTTGGAATAGTAAAAGTTAAGCGTAAATGCGACAATTTGCGAATATTGATGAATAATTTGAGCAAAATGCCGAGCAAACGCACTTAAGTTGGTGAGCTATAGTGGCGAGATTTGGATAATTATCAAGCACAAATTTGTGTTTTTGGTCTAATGGATAATATTCAAGAGTGTTTTACTCACTTGATTTGCTTAATTTACTTCTTTTTTACTTCCCCAAAGATGATGTGCAATAAGGATAATTAATGGATACGTGGTCGGCGGCAATTATGCTGTTTTTAATCATGGACCCACTGGGCAATTTGCCTGTTTTTATGTCAGTGTTGAAGGTGATAGAACCTAAACGCAGACGGGTAATTTTGATTCGAGAGCTACTTTTTGCCTTGGTCATTTTGTTTGTGTTTTTGTTTAGCGGACAAGCGGTATTAGACTTCTTGAACGTCAGACAAGAAACGGTAAGTATTGCTGGCGGTATTATATTATTTCTCATTGCGCTGAAGATGATTTTCCCGTCTCACGGCAGCCCCACGGGGTTAGCGGTTGGCGAAGAGCCTTTCTTGGTGCCTTTAGCCATTCCTATGATTGCTGGGCCGTCCACATTGGCCGCTTTAATTTTATTGTCAAATCAAAACCCTGACCGCATGCTTGATTGGTCGATAGCATTGGGCGCTTCGTGGTTGATCAGTGCCGTGATCTTGTTGTTCTCGGGCTTGTTCCATCGCTTGCTCGGTGAGCGCGGTTTAACCGCCATGGAGCGGTTGATGGGGATGATTTTGGTGATGATCGCCATTCAAATGTTTTTAGATGGTATTGCAGAATACTTTACTCATGCTGCCGGAGGTTTATAAGTGAGTAATAAATTAACCACATTCGCTAGAGTGCGAGCGCTTACTGACTGGCGAGCTCATGTATTTAGTGCGGCATTGCTAGCGAGAATGACACCTAATTATCGACTGTTTTGTGAGTTAACCGAGTTTGGTGAAGCGCCGGCGTTACTCGATAATGTACTTGATCTGATTTGGCAATCTATTGCATCGCCAAAAACCAGAGTGAATTTTGGTGTACAACTAGAAAAAGTTGAAGAAGCCACACCGGATGTCAGTGACTTTGATGCGTACGGTGTGTATCCCGCTATTGATGCCGCCATTGCCACAGCTTCAACCCTTAATTTATTGATGAAACAAGACCCTCAAGGCGCGGTTGTAGTCAGTAAATTATCTCAAGGTAGTGTAGAAGCCTATTTGCTATCGAGTGGGCAAGCGACAGATGAAGACGTTAAGCAACATCCACTAATGGTATTTGAAGTGGAAGTACAGCAAGCGCTGCTCGATTGTGTCGAGCAGGCGGTTTATCCGGCTAAGGCGGTCGAAGAAGCTAAAGCCATAGCCTTGGAAGAAGGGATCACCAATATTGGTGTAGAACTTTAGTTGCCAGTGTAGCGCAATAATGCGTATTGCAATTGCCCTGTCTTTTTGAATTTCAATTGACTGAAAGACATTGCAGCAAAGTCGGGCAGGGGCTTGTCAGCCTCTTGCTCAACATAGACCAGCGCGTCTTGTGCCAACCGGCCCGCGTCTAAAAGGCCACGTATTGTTGGCTCAACTAAGTCGTAACCGAAAGGCGGGTCAATAAATACCAGTGAATACTGTTCAGTAAGCCCTGAAATCGCTTTAACTGTGTCAGCGTTCACTACTTCAGCACTGGCCTGTAAAGTGCTGATGTTGTCTTTAATGCCTTGTGCTACTTTGGCATCTTTTTCGATAAAAGTGGTAAAGCGCGCATAACGGGACAGGGCCTCGAAACCCAACCCTCCTGAGCCTGCAAAGGCGTCTAAACATACAGCATCTTGTACATCATGCATTAACCAATTAAACAGTGTTTCTTTGGTTCTGTCTGTTGTTGGGCGAAGTCCGTCAAGCGCGGGAACAGGCAACTTTCTTCCTCGCCATTGACCACTAATAATTCGCACCGAACCTGGTGAATTGGCATTAGAGGTTGATTTAGAGCGCGTGTTCGCGCCACGACGGGGTTTTGTTGCTCGCTTCATAGTGCCTGTCGATGTTATTATGCTCGGTATTCAGCTGGGCAGTGTAGCCCAAACTGCTTAGAGTTAATAAGGATTTGTCCGCACTATGTCGAAACTTTTTAGCTGGTTCAGTAAGAACAAGCAATCAGAAAAAAACACAAAACCCGAAAGCAGTGCCGATAGCGACGCGTTGCAAAATGAAAAAACCAGTGCTGAGAGCACGCCGTCTGACCTCGTAGAAGCACCAGATATAGGTGCAGTTGAAGATGCAGCTGAGGCAGAAAGCGAATCAGTGACCAAAGCGGAAGACGCACCAGTTGAGGGCGTTGAAGACAATAGTATTGTCGACAGTGAGGTCGCTGCGGATGAGACCAATGTCGCCGTTACCGACACGGCATCTAAAGAGCTCGAACAAGAGCTCGAGGCGCCAACGCCTGTGACTGAAGCTGTTGAAGCTGAAACCACTAGCGAAGAAAAACCCGAGCCAGATGTAACTGCATCTGACGTGGTTGAAACCCAGCCAGAGATCGTTGAAGCAGAGCCTATCAAGCAAGAGCAAGTTGTAGAATCAACGCCTGAGCCTACACCTGAACCGAAAAAAGAAAAGCGTTCTTTCTTCGGGCGACTCAAAGACAGCCTTTCTCGTACAAAGGCAAATTTAGGTAGTGGCATTGTTAGCTTATTCCGTGGCAAAGCCATAGACGATGACCTTTACGAAGAACTCGAAACCCAATTATTGATCGCCGATGTGGGCATGGACACCACGCAGAAAATCATCAACTCACTGACAGAGACAGCCAATCGTTCACAGTTGAAAGATGGTGATGCGCTGTACGATTTGTTGAAAAAACAAATGGGCGAATTACTCGATGAAGTCGAACAACCTTTGCCTGAAGTAATGGCGAAACACGACAGTGCAGAAGGCCCGTTCGTGATACTGATGGTTGGCGTGAATGGCGTGGGTAAAACGACCACCATAGGCAAATTAGCCCGTCAGTATCAACAAGACGGTAAAAAAGTGATGTTGGCGGCGGGTGATACATTCCGAGCGGCAGCAGTGGAGCAATTGCAAGTGTGGGGTGAGCGCAATCAAATCCCTGTTATTGCCCAACCAACCGGTGCAGACAGCGCTTCGGTATTGTATGACGCATTACAGGCTGCCAAGTCTCGTAACGTAGACGTGTTAATTGCAGATACAGCTGGCAGACTACAAAACAAAGACAACTTAATGGAAGAGTTGAAGAAAGTGGTGCGGGTAATGAAAAAGCTAAACCCCAATGCGCCTCATGAAGTGATGTTGACCCTTGATGCTGGTACAGGGCAAAATGCAGTTAGCCAAGCAAAATTGTTTAATCAAGCTGTTGGTTTAACAGGTATTTCATTAACAAAGCTAGACGGCACCGCCAAAGGTGGGGTAATTTTTGCTATTGCTGATCAATTCAACATTCCAATCCGTTATATTGGGGTTGGTGAGGGGATTGACGATCTTCGTCCATTCCACAGTGCTGAATTTATTGATGCGCTCTTTAGTGAAGGGGAGTCTACGTAACTCCCCCGCGTAAAACACCACGCAGGAAATAAGAATGATAAGATTTGAGCAGGTAAGCAAAACCTATCCCGGTGGACAACGGGCATTAAGTAAGGTTGACTTTCATATTGCCCCTGGGGAGATGGCGTTTTTAACCGGCCATTCTGGAGCGGGTAAGAGTACCCTGCTTAAACTTATCAGTATCATGGAGCGTCCAACTGTTGGGCGAGTATTGATTAATGGTCACGACCTCAACGTGATCAAGCGCCGCCAAATTGCGTACATTCGGCGCGACATCGGTATGATTTTCCAAAACCATCAACTCCTGATGGACAAAACTGTTTTTGACAATGTCGCCTTGCCTTTAGTGATTGAAGGCTTTTCTCACAAAGAAATTACCAAGCGTGTTCACGCGGCGCTCGAAATGGTCGACTTGCGCAGTAAAGCGCGCAATTTGCCAATTATGCTCTCCGGTGGTGAACAACAGCGGGTTGGTATTGCACGCGCGGTGGTGAACAAGCCGCCGTTGCTATTGGCTGATGAGCCTACAGGTAACCTTGACCCCAAATTGTCGATGGAAATCATTCGTTTATTTGAAGATTTTAATCAGGCTGGTGTTTCTGTTTTTATCGCCACTCACGACCTTGGTTTAATCGCTAGAATGAAATACCGCACATTGACGCTCAAAGACGGCAAGATGATTACCGATGGTCTCGCGTCGTCAGGCAGCACGGGCAAAGGGGAGTATTCACTGTGAGTATTCTTTTTAAAGGGCGTCAGCAAGGGGCGAGCGCGGTTAAAATTGGTATCGCTCAGCGTTTCCTGATGTTTTTCGTCAACCATATTCGCCATGCTCTGGGCAGTTTGGGTGAGTTATGGCTTCAACCTGCCGCGTCTTTGATGACTATTGGGGTGCTAGGGTTAAGCATTACCTTACCAAGTACCTTGTACATTATGGTGAAGAATACAGAGAAGATCAGCGCAGGCTGGGAACAAGCCGCAGAAATATCTCTATTCTTGAAGAAACCTATTTCTGATGCCAGTGCGCAGCAACTCCTTACCCGTCTGAGAACCTGGCCTGAAGTCGATACCGTGACTTTTATCCCCGCGAGTGACGCGCTGAATGAGTTTCAGCAGTTGTCTGGGCTTGGCGATGCCATTGCTTACCTTGAGCAAAATCCGTTGCCGGATGTTGTGCTGGTGACACCTACCGAGCGACATGCCACACCCACTGCAGCAAAACACTTGCTCGACAAACTCAAGCAGCAACGCGAGGTGGATATTGGAAAATTAGACATCGAGTGGCTGGAGCGTTTATATGCGGTACTGGCCATAGCGCAAGAACTTGTCACCATGATTGGCGTGCTGTTGTTCGCGGCAGTGGTGCTTATTGTGGGAAATACAATACGCCTGAATATAATGAACAAGCGCGACGAAATACTGGTAATGAAGCTGGTTGGGGCGACAGATGCCTTTATTCACCGACCTTTCTTGTATACCGGATTTTGGTATGGCCTGCTAGGCGGCGTTATTGCCTGGATGGCAGTGATATTGATTTTGTGGTGGATGGACAGCAGCATTCAAGCCTTTGCGAGCATGTACCAAAAAGAGTTTCGTATAACCGGCCTAACGGGGAGTGCACTTTTCACTATGTTAGGCTTATCGGTTATGCTCGGCTTGGTGGGGTCGGCTATTTCTGTTCAGCGACACGTGCGTTCTATTGAGCCTAAATAACGTGCTAGCTACCCGTTGTTAGCGGTTCACCTTGGGTTTATGCCGAAGGTGAACTGTCGACGAGTTTTCTCGGGAAGTACGTTGAGATAGTCTGGCGTACACCATTCCCCCATTGAATGGCTTGGTTGTACATGCCGTGCAGAATTTTTTGATCAATATCGAGTAATTTTGCACTTTTGATCACGTTGAGCCACAACGCACTTTCAAATGCTCTGACCAAACCAATATACAAATTAAACTCACTTGAGCGTGCGAGTAGTGCGTCGTTTACTGAATCGGCCAAGGGTAGCTGTTCAAGCAAAAATGGCATATCGCGGTCTAGCAATACGTCGAGCATTGAAAACAAGCCAACTAAAAAGCCAATAGGCGGGTTGTTTTTCAACCCTCTTGCTTCGGCAAGCAAATCAAAAAATTTCGCTCTCACCAATGACATATGGATAAGCTCTAATGGCTTATCGTCGCTCAAGTTGGCCATGGCGAGTAAGGCGATAAACTTCTTCACTTCTACTTCGCCCATGTAGTTCAAAGCATGGCGAAGTGAGCTAATTTTGTAGCGTTTGTTGATCGTTGGGTTATTGATAAAGCGCAACAATAGGTAAGACAGCGCAGCGTCACGTTCAATAATTTCATTGACACTTTCAATTGAAAACACGTCTTTTGAGCTTTCGCCCATCAGCTGTACCAGTGTCATTTTTGACGCTGGCAGGTTGCGCTGTATTTTTTGCTCGCCCAGTTGGGCAAAAAAGTACCCTTGGAAAAAGTCAAAACCCAATGAACGACACGTTTCAAAATCGCTCGGTTTGTTGACCTGCTCTGCGACCAATTGAATTTTCGAGTCGAGAAAGCGCGGAATGTTCTTTTCAATAACTTCGTAACTGGCTTTTTCTACATCGACTTTAACAATGTCGATGAGAGGAAATATTTCATGCTTACCACTGTGCATAAATGGGTCGTCAATCGCGAGTTTGAAGCCCATTTGTTTAATGTGTTTACACGCGTCGAGTAACCCTACTTGTTTGGCAGGGTTTTCACTCAGCTCTATCACAACCGTTTGTGGATTAAGCGATGCAGGAAAACCGGAAATAAGGGTTTGCGTGGTGAAATTAATAAAAGACTTTTTATCGCCACTAATATCATCTAACCCTAAGGTGTGAAATTTCTTGGCGATATATTCACTCTTTTCATCATTGTGTGTTGGGTATGCGCCCGCATTTCCATCACGAAAAAGAAGTTCGTATGCGAACACGTCTTTTTCACGGTCGAGAATGGGTTGCCTAGCAACAAATGCAAACATGAAAAGCTATCGTCCTAAAATAAAAGTATAGTGTATTGATACTCGCACAGGCCAATGAAAGCAAGGCCTAGTTGCGTCTATATTACAATATCCGGTGATTTATTTCACAACCGAGCGTATAGCTCACTCGGCACGGGCTGAATTGTGCATAACCATCGCCCATTTAATCGCTTCATTGTACAGATTATGTAGCAATGTTTGCTTGAGGTCGTACTTTTGCGCGAGGTTTTTGAGTGCCTGCCAATTTCCTTGCTCAAAAAACTTCACCATCATTAGGCAGTCGTGTAAAAGATTTTGCGACCCACACAAAGCGAGTTTTACATTATCGCTAATTGGAATGCGGCCCATTAGGTCGTCCATGGGTTGATGCATGATCGTATCGAGTAAAGACAAAAGACCAGTTAAAAAGCCGGTCGGCGGGTTTTCCTGCGCTTTGAGTACGATAGATACAAGCTCGCAAAACTTCGCTCTTACCAAAGACATTTGAATAATTTCGCTTGGTTGTTCTGCCCCTAAGTTCGCTAATACGAGCAAAGCGATGAACTTTTTAACTTCCACTTCACCCATAAAATTCAGTGCATGGCGCAGTGAACTAATTTTGTTTCGCTTGTTCATGGTTGGGTTGTTGATAAAGCGCAACAGCATGTAAGTTAAAGATACATCCCGTTCCATGATTCGATTGATCTTGTCGATATCGAATTCGTTGGTAAAGCTGGCTGCCATCAATTCGAGCAGTGTAATTTTTGAAGAGCTTAACTGACGGTGCTTGATAATTTCAGGTTTGGCGAAGAAATAGCCTTGGAAATAGTCAAAGCCCAAGGCTTTGTATTTCTCGAATTGTTCTAGGGTTTCTACTTTTTCGGCGACCAGTTTAATGCGTTCTTGCTTTAACTTGGGGATCACGTCTCGAAGTTGTTCATCAGTGACGGTTGTAAGGTCAAACTTCACGATACTGGTGAAGGGCAAAAACGGTTGCCACTTAGGGTCTAAGTCATAGTCGTCTAGGGCAATGGTATAGCCAAGCCCACGAATGTGTTTACAGGCATCGATTAATTGAGGGGTGACATCAACTGTCTCCACTACCTCTATGACCACGTTAGTGGGGTCGAGCGAGGTGGGAAATCGATACAGTAAGGTGTCTTTGTGAAAATTGATGAAGGCCGTATGCCCACGAGTTACTTCTTCCAGGCCGAGGGATAAGTGGCTGGAAGTGAGAATACGAGAAGTGGCTTCATCGGGTGAAATATTCGGAAAGCAATTGTCTTCGCCGTCGCGAAACAAGAGTTCGTAAGCGAACAGTGCTTTATTGGTATCTACAATCGGTTGTCGTGCGATGTAGGCGAACATTCAGCCCCCGTTTTTTACCACTAAACGCAAACCGCTTGCGCTTTTTATCTTTGAGCAGAGTATTGGTTATATCGTAGCCAAGTATGAAAAGTCTAATCCAATTTTAAGACATACACATAAATATGGATTAATTAAATTGAAACTTTTTTCGTAGATACTAGGTCTTGATATATAGAAACGCGTCGTTATATTAACGTATAGCAAAATGGACTATCCCTCCTGCTTTAGGGACTCGCAACATTTCTTTTTATTTGCTATATTGAGACGCTTGGAATTTTTTGAGGTGACTATGAGCGATAACATGCAATCAATGGCACTTGCCATGCCTCACAATGGTAGCATTGAAGGTTACATTCAGGCAGTGAGCAGCATTGAGATGTTGTCAGCAGACGAAGAGCGCGAATTAGCGGTTCGTCTACGTGAAGATGAAGACATCGAAGCTGCACGCAAGCTAGTAATGTCACACCTTCGCTTTGTTGTGCATATTGCAAAATCTTACTCTGGCTATGGCCTGCCACAAGCTGACCTGATTCAAGAAGGTAACATTGGCTTGATGAAGGCAGTGAAGCGTTTCGACCCAACAGTGGGTGTGCGCTTAGTATCTTTTGCTGTTCACTGGATCAAAGCGGAAATCCATGAATTCGTATTGAAAAACTGGCGTATTGTGAAAGTGGCAACCACTAAAGCACAGCGCAAGTTGTTCTTTAATTTACGTAAAGCGAAAAAGCGTCTTGGTTGGTTTACTCACGACGAAGTACAAACCGTTGCAGAAGAGCTTGGTGTAAGTACCAAAGAAGTCCTGCAAATGGAAGCGCGTATGAGCAGCCAAGATCAAGCGTTTGATCTCAGTGCCGACGATGATGAAAACGGCAGTTTTGCGCCTGTTCAGTTCTTGGAAGACAAGACTACAGATGTAGAAGCTGAGGTGATCAATAACGACTGGGATAGCAATGCAACTAAACGTTTGTATTCTGCTCTCAAAACTCTTGATGAGCGAAGCCAGCACATTATTGAGACGCGTTGGTTAGCAGACGACAAAATTACATTGCAGGACTTGGCAGACAAGTATCAGGTATCTGCAGAGCGTGTTCGTCAAATTGAAAAGAACGCAATGAAAAAGCTACAAGCTGCTATGCATGCTTAATTAGTTTATATGTTCGAAAAAAAGCGCCTGACATGGCGCTTTTTTTGTCTCTAGCACTTAGTGCGAATTATCGCATTGAATAGGCTATGCTGGTTCGTTGTCTTTCTGCGGTGGTAATACCCAAAAAATCCCTTTAAATTCCGCAACCGGATTCTCATTGTCCAAAATATCCACTTGTAATTGAATTCGACACTTTTTGTTTTTTTGTAGATTAGTCAGTTTGCCGTTTAATGATTCAATATGACAGAGAGCACGCGGCTTACGGGTAATGGGCTTGTGGTAATGAATGTCACCGTCACCAAGCACAATATCGCCTTCCAGCCCTTTCTCTTTAAGCTGTAAGAAGATCATTCCCCAACCTGTGAGTGTTGCCAGAGAAAAAATACTACCGGCGAACATGGTGCCGTGAATATTAATATTTTTGTTGAGCGAAGCACGTGTTTCTAGTGTTTTTCCCGAATATTGATGCAGCTTTATGCCCATGTGTTCGGTAATAGGGATCGTTTCGGCCCAGGTGGTTTGTAATTCATTACACCATTTAGGGTGGAGAACGAGTGATCCCGTTGCACTGAGCTTCTTGACCATTTGTTGGCGTTTAAGCAAACCGAGTTCGTTGGGGGCTTCGCGTTCGACCTTGAATCCACAGGCACTGAAAAAGTCCATCGATGTTTCTCGACTATTGGTGACCGCGCGGATGGCACCTTGTTCAATTGCCACGTTCTCCAAGGTTTCTAGGATCATGTGGCCTAACCCTTTGCGGTTGTAATCACTGTGCACGGCAATATGGCGTATTTGCGCCTCTTCAGAGGTATTTAAATGCACCCGACCACACGCGACTATCATGCCGGTGTCGTTTACTATCATCCGGTGTTCGCTTACTGTTTCGTACTCATCGCGCTCTGACCCTTCGGGGAAATTCCAAGGTTTGCGCAAAAACTCCCAACGAAAATGAAAGTACGCTGCTAATTCTTCTTCCGTAGTGGGGGTAACAATTCTAAACACAGGCAAATTCACCGTTGGTTATACAAAGTGGAAAGACAGTAAACAATTAGCCGTTAACCTGCAAATGAAACGTCACCGGACCATCGTTTAATAAATTGACTTGCATATCGGCACCGAATTGGCCGGTAGAAACAGGAATGCCCAAAGCGCGAAGTTCGTCAACAAAGGCAAGGTACAGGGATTTCCCCAGTTCAGGTGGCGCGCCACGTGAAAAGCCGGGGCGGTTTCCCTTGGCCGTATCAGCAACGAGAGTAAATTGTGAAACAACCAAGACTTCGCCCTCAATTTGCTGGACGTTAAGGTTCATTTTGCCGTCTGCATCACTGAATATACGGTACTGCGCAACGCGCTTAGCGAGTTTTTTTACGGCGTCTAAGGTATCGGTTTTTTCGACACCCAGTAGCAGTAATATGCCTTTGCCTATTTCGCCAATACGTTGATCGTCGACATCGACGCTAGCGTGTTTTACTCGCTGTATGAGACCTATCATCGACCCATCACTCCCTGAAACTCCTAATACAATGAGGAGTTTACCATTGATTATTGCTGTGCAGTTTATCACATTTTGTAAAACTTTCTGTCATGACACAGAGGAGAGTATTCAGTATGATGGCTTTGTCATGACGTTTTGTCGTGGCGGCTAATTTATCTCGTCGAACGGAGGTTGTATGGCTGGGCAAGGTTCAGGTGGCAATGTCATTGCTGCATTGTGTAGTTTCTTTATACCGGGGCTAGGACAACTCGTACAAGGGCGCATATTAGGCGCACTATTTTTCTTTTTATCGGTGTCGGTATGTTGGTATCTTGCCGCATTCGCTCTGCTGTTCTTTATGGCACTGCCAGCATTGCTTTTTCATCTATGGGCAATTATTAACGCGGCAAGATACCGCGGTTTTTAGCTCAGCAAAATGTGCCGTTAGCTTATCGTGAAAGCTTGTTAGCGGCATGCTTATTGTTCTGGCATATCCCTAGGCTCGTCCTCAATCTTCTTGTGTTCGAGTACTTCTTCAATGGTGCAGGTAAATTCTGCGCCAAGTAGTGTGACGATCCACGAAACATATACCCACAGAAACAAGATAGGCAACGCCGCCAAAGCACCGTATATCAATTGATAAGACGTAAAGCTAGTGACATAAATCGCAAAGCCCTTCTTCGTTATTTCAAACATGACAGTGGCCACAATAGCGCCTGAAATAGCATAGCGCGCTTTCACCGTTTTATTGGGTACAAGCATATACAAAATGACGTAGGCGAGTAGGGCGGTAAAGCTGGGTGTGAGCTTGAGTATAAAGGTGCCCAAGCCCGGCGTGTATTCTTCTGCGAATGCAGCGATACCAGTAAGGTAAGACGATACTGCTACACTTGAACCCATTAAAAGTGGCCCAAGTGTAATGACCATCCAATAGATCGCAAAGGTATAAATGACAGGGCGGCTTTTTTGCGTTCGCCAAATACGGTTTAGGGTTTTATCCACATTACTAATTAACAGCAGAGCGACAATTAACAAGGACAAAATACCCACAGCGCCCATTTCTGATGCATTTCCTACAAAGTCAGAAATATAATTATGTACCACGTCACTGGCTGTAGGCATAAAGTTGCTAAAAATAAAGACTTCAAGCTGCCCGCGCACATCTGCAAAAGCCGGGAAGGCAGACATAATGGTGAAAAACACCATAATAAAAGGAACGAGGGATAACAGGGTTACGTAGGCCAAATGCCCTGCTGAGATGGTTATATTGTCTTGACGGCAACGCTCGATAAATGTGCGAGTTAACTCATCGAGTTGCGGCTTGGTTTGATGCCAAATTTGTTTGAAGTCTGGAAGACTCACACCACGCTCCTTGTATTTAGTGGGGCTAATGCAGTCTTCCAGTTTAACCGGATATATGCCAACGGCAACCGATTATTTATGCGCGCACACCTAGCATGTGGCAAATCGCGTAGCTGAGTTCCGAACGGTTAAGGGTGTAAAAATGGAAGTGTTTCACCCCTTCTTTCGCCAGTACCTTCACCATTTCCATCGCAATGTTGGCGCCTAATAAATTGCGGGTGGTTTGATCATCGGCATCTAGCCCTTCGTACATTTTATGCAGCCAACCGGGCACATGCACGTTGGTAAAGCCTGCAAATTTCACTAAGGTTTGATAGTTGGTTACAGGCAATATACCCGGTACGATGTCTAAATCGATACCTGCTGCGGCTGCGCGATCGCGAAAACGCAAATAGGTGCTGGTATCAAAAAAGAACTGAGTAATGGCTTCTGTAGCACCAGCTTCAGCTTTCCGTTTTAGATTAAGCAGGTCGAATTGCGCATTAGGCGCTTCTGGGTGCTTTTCAGGGTATGCGGCAACAGAAATATCAAAATCGGCCACGTCTTTGAGCAATGCAACGAGGTCTGAAGCATACATGTCGGTTTTGTCTACGCCTTTTGGAAGATCACCGCGCAACGCCACAATACGACGAATTCCTGAATCCCAATAGTCTTGGGCTATCTGACGTAATTCCTGCTGGCTCGCATCGACACAGGTAAGGTGCGGGGCCGCGGTAATACCGGTTTGAGTTTGAATGCGCTTAACCACATCATGAGTACGATCACGCTCACCACTGTTCGCGCCATAGGTGACAGACATATAAGCCGGTTTCAGCGGTGCGAGGCGTTCTACCGATTTCCACAAGGTTTTTTCCATGCCTTCAGAATTAGGCGGGAAAAACTCAAATGACACATCGATATCGCGCAATTCTGACAGCGATTGGTTAAGGGCGTCGATGCCCTGAGCGTATGATACCATGATGAATTCTCTATAGACGTTTAGACGTCTAAACTACGTAATATATGTCTAGACGTCAAGCGGTTTACACTGCTCAATTGACCTTTTCTGTACATTGTTTAGAATTTCTCAGAATAAAAAATAGCTGAGATAACCAATGGCAGAGTGGAACGGTAAATATATTCATCCCTACGCTGAGCACGGGAAAAAAAGTGAACAGGTAAAAAAAGTCACCGTTTCGATTCCGATCAATGTACTTAAAGTACTGACGGATGAGAGAACACGCAGGCAAATCAATAATTTACGTCACGCCACAAACTCAGAGTTGTTGTGTGAAGCATTCTTGCATGCTTTTACTGGTCAGCCTCTACCTAACGACGATGACCTGAAAAAAGACAACCCTAACCGCATTCCGGCAGAAGCACGACGTCAGATGGAAGCGATGGGGCTTGACCCTGAACTCGACAATCAACCGTCTGAAGATTGAGTGTAGTTCAATTAATCGGTTAAAAATGAAAAAGCCACCTTGTTGGCTGTCTCTTATACACAAATCCCCGCTAAGAAATTAGTGGGGATTTTTTTTGAACATTATCTCTTCACTCTGATCAGATCTTGGAACTTGGTTGTGAGAGTAAATGATGATGGAAATTGCACAGTGGTCTAATAATACTTTTGGAAAAGCCAATTTAGGCGATCCCCGTCGCACTGCACGTTTGGTAAAGTTGGC
>NZ_JBSWYY010000042.1:0-23173 GCF_056161325.1 Alteromonas sp. ABE4_545 | reverse complement strand
AGTTGCCGCAACTACCAAGATCGCGCCGTCCATTTGAGCAGCACCAGTGATCATGTTTTTAACGTAGTCAGCGTGTCCAGGACAGTCAACGTGCGCGTAGTGGCGAGTTGGAGTGTCGTATTCTACGTGAGAAGTCGCGATTGTGATACCACGCTCACGCTCTTCAGGAGCGTTGTCGATTTGATCGAATGCTTGAGCAGAACCACCGTAAGTCTTTGCAAGAACAGTAGTGATTGCTGCAGTCAGAGTGGTTTTACCATGGTCAACGTGGCCGATTGTACCCACGTTTACATGGGGTTTCGTACGTTCAAACTTTTCTTTTGCCATTTCTATTATCCCAGCAAAGTTACTTGAGTTATAAAATACTAAATTAAATGAGCTGGGGAGAAAATGGTGCTGATAGGCAGATTTGAACTGCCGACCTCACCCTTACCAAGGGTGCGCTCTACCAACTGAGCTATATCAGCACGTACATGGAGCGGGCAGCGGGAATCGAACCCGCATCATCAGCTTGGAAGGCTGAGGTAATAGCCATTATACGATGCCCGCAATCCTAATTCTCTAGGCCACCTCATAAAGGAAAAAGTGGTGGAGGGGGCAGGATTCGAACCTGCGAAGGCTGAGCCGGCAGATTTACAGTCTGCTCCCGTTGACCGCTTGGGTACCCCTCCAGAGATTGATGAATGGTGCCGACTGCCGGAATCGAACTGGCGACCTACTGATTACAAGTCAGTTGCTCTACCAACTGAGCTAAGTCGGCTCCTCATCAAGTGGGTGCGCATTCTAGAGCAATGTTTCGCTCAGTGCAATAGCCTTTTTCGAAAAATTTTCGTTGATTTGTCATTTCTTATCAATCAAGTGCTTTTAACAAACACCCAAATCATTTTCCGCGTAGCGGGCAAGGCCTAGCAACACCCCGTTTGCGGCGCAAAGATTAACACCTTGCTCAAAGCATGCAAGCATTTTTTTATCTCCACCGCACTGTATGATGCAAAAATCATCAAACCGTTCACTTAAGAAGCGATTTGCGGCCAAAACCACCCCATTTAATGCAGCAAGGCACCCCATTGCCACACAACTTTCTGTACTCTGCCCTGCTTCAAGGTGAGTGGGTTTACTGTGATCAGCAAACACTTTTGTCGTATTTTTCACCAAAGCCGCTTTCATCGTATCGAAGCCAGGTGCAATCCAACCGCCTAAATGTTGACCATCAGCAACAAAATCACAGGTAATTGCCGTACCGGCATCAATAACGGCGAAAGGTTTTTTTGTGAATTTGCTTGCTCCCACCATAGCAAGCCATCGATCAACGCCCATTTTTTGTGCATCTTGATAACTATTTTTGATACCGAAGGCGTTTGCCTCTGACTGAGCTTCTTGAAATTTGATATTCAACGAGGCACAAGTGGTGATAATTTGTTCGGTTAGGTCCTGACGGCTGACGCTTGCCAACCAAATTTTTTTAAATTGACCAGTTTGGATATGAGCGATCAGGGTTTTTATTGAATCAGTTACCTGAATATCCCCTTCGATATTCGCCAAGGGACAAAATTTTATATAAGTATTGCCAATATCCACCAGCAAGATTTGATCAGGTAGCACGTAAACTCACCTCACCGCCATGAAAACGCGTAATACCATCTTGAGTTTCTACTAATAATGCTCCACTGGTATCAATTCCACGATCGATACCACTAATACGCTTATCACCCATTTGCATCACAACGGTACGGTCGGCAAACCAATCCAACGCACACCATTCATCAACAAACGGCGCAAACCCTTGGTTTTGGAATTCAGGAATAATGCTCCATAGGGTGCGAATAATCTCTGCCGCGATATGATTGCGGTCTATATCATCACGTAAATACTCACTTAAGTCGCTGCACGGCTGCCCCACGTCATCCATGCCATCGGGTAAACGCACATTTAAGCCAATACCGATAATACTGTGAGCCGAAGCACCAATTTGCCCTTCAACCTCAATTAATACTCCAGCAAGTTTACGCCCACGCAAATACACATCATTCGGCCACTTAAGGCGGGCGTCATCAATATCAAATTTTTTCAGGGCTCGACAAATCGCTATGCCCACTAATAATGAAAGGCCAGCCATACCTTGATAGCCATCTTCAAACCGCCAATACATAGAAAAGGTCAGACTTGAACCAACAGGCGCCAACCATGCGCGACCATGTCGCCCACGCCCCCCTGTTTGAATTTCAGCTAATAGCGTTTCTCCGGGAACATTATTGAGACAACGACGCTTTAACTCGGTATTGGTTGACTCAAGAACCGGCGCGACTTCAATGTCGGCAACAAGTGCGCTTCCGATGATCGTTTGAATCTTCTCAGCATTAAGTAACACCATAGGCTGATTTAATTTATAGCCTTTACCCTTCACCTTGAATACGTCCAAACCCCATGTGGTTAACTGACGAATATGGCCGGCCACGGCTGTGCGCGAGATGCCAAATTCCGCGGCAAATTCTTCACCGCTGTGAAAGTGGCCATCAGCCAATGTTGCCATCATGGCTTGTCTGATTTTTAGTGAAGCAGGTTTCATAATGTAATTAATCCGTGTTGTTTCACCAATCTCACCTCAGGCTCAAGCTTGATGTGGTAACGAGCTTTTACCGTATCGATAATGTGAGATGCCATTGCTACTACATCATCCCCTGTCGCATTGTCTTTATTAATCAGCACCAGTGGTTGTTGGGTATGACTTTGTACACCGCCAATTTGTTTCCCTTTTAAGCCGGCCTGATCAATGAGCCAAGCGGCAGGGACTTTTACTTCACTATCAGACACAACAAACCCCGGAATAGAGGTATATTGTTGTTTAAGCGCGTTGTAATGAGCAGTCGATATGACGGGGTTTTTGAAAAAACTCCCCGCATTACCTATTTTTGTTGGGTCGGGGAGTTTTTTCTGACGCACCGCAATGACGGTATCGTAAATAGTGTGTGGCGTAGGCGAATCTAGCGCTTTTAACTCACCATACTCAACACGCAATGGCGCATGGTATGGCAGCAAAAACTCAACACTCGTTATCAGTACCTTTGCGGCCAGCGCGTGCTTAAATACACTGTCACGGTATCCAAATTCACAGGCTTCTGCTGACAGATGAAAAGGCTCTCCAGAGTTGAGGTAAATCCCTTGTACTGACGAAATATACTCGCCCACTTCCAAACCGTACGCGCCGATATTCTGAATAGGCGCAGCACCGACTGAACCTGGTATTAACGCAAGGTTTTCTAAGCCATACCACCCTTGGGCGAGACAATAACTCACGAAGTCATGCCAATTTTCGCCTGCAGCAACGTGCAATATGTGGCCTTGTTCACACGTTGTGTGTTCTATACCTCGAAGTTGATTGATAAATACAGTGCCGTCGTAATCTTCTAAAAACAGCGTATTACTACCGCCACCAAGGATCCAATAGGGTTGGTTGATGTCAAAGGCATCTAAGAACATATCAACAGATGAGAAGGCCACCAGCTTTTTACAACGCGCGGGTAAACCAAAAGTGTGCTTTGTCGCTAATTCAGGCATGAAGAGATTTTGACTAGGCTGTCCATTTTCTATAATGAAAGCATTTCAGAGCGATTTCAGGTGAAATGCAAGTCTTTACGCCATAAAACCCCGACTTTGCCAGATTTATGACCTAATTTGACCTCGCGGTCATCGCAAACAAGATGCCGCACACTGTTATTTGCACAATACCACTGAGACTGACACACCATAAAATACCTAACGCCCCCCAAAAAGAAAAACAATAAGCCCCTGCAGCAAACGTAACGGCTGTATTCATTGCACTTAACAAAAGTAAAAAGCGGTGTCGCTGAATAACGATTAATAAGTAATTGGCAAACGAAAACAATAACTGCCCCCACGCCAAAAACAGTACGGCATGATAAAAGCGCCAGTATTCAGGATGCTGTTGTTGAAGGTTATTATGCAAATGCCAAAACCACTCTGCTAACAATGGCAAATGGAAAAGCTGTAGCGCCGCATAGAGAAGGATGACTTTAACAAAGGTGCAAAGCACACTGTGCTTCAAGGCTGCAAACTCGCTATTGTTAAAGGCTTGCGTCCATTGACTCAGCTTCGCTTGGCAAAATGCGTTATGCATCATTAAACAAATCATGAGTAGAAAGCTGGTGACGGTAAAGATAGCCAACAAACCATCTGCTTGTTGATTACCCAAAATATATCGAGGCACATTAAAATACAGTGAATACACCAAAGATGTCAGCGACAAAGGAATTATGGTGATGAGTAGCCCCACTTTGTTGGCAGGAAATACAAATTGACGAGCCCTACCCCATGTTGCATTGACAAAAAAACCAAGGGCTAAGGTTAGTAACGTCAGCACAATTGAGTCGGTAATGAGTGCGATAGCCACAGCAAGAACGACAATTGAAATTTTGCCCACTACCGTTTTGATGAGTGCTCGCCGTGATTGACTGTTAATGCCATCCACCAGCCGAAAATCATATAAAAACTCCACCACCTTCATCGCATACAAAGCGAACGCCAGTAAAACATCTCCCGTCGCCCATGCAAGTACCCCAGCAAATAAAAACCCGAGCATTATGAGCCAGTACCGCATACCAAGACGTGCCTCAACACTCATGCTGGTATCGCTAAGCATATAGTTTCGACTGGGGCTGGCCAGCAACAAGCACAGCGGCGAGATTAACGCCAATAGATAACTGTATTTAGCAACAACGGTGACATCGCCACTTTTTGTTAACCACATCACTATCAGCCAAGGGGCGATAAAGGTTGTTAGCTGAAAGAAAAGTAAAGGAGTAGAAGGACTCGAAGATAAACGACGTGGCGCAGACATGCATTCAAAACGTTGTGAAATGACGGGTGAATATTACCGTATTCCAATACAAAGCGCACCCAACCCACGTTAGTTGGGTGCGGCTACTAAAATTAATCCAGTACGATGATCACACCTGCCTCATCAAAGAAATCGCTGTCGCCCAACTCTGCAATTCTGTCGGCAAACTCTTCGGAAAGAACAATTTCAGTGCGAGTATCACCGTATGTCCGCAGGGCTTTCACCAACAAGGGGCGGCTTCCCACAGCGGGGTGTTGAATAGCAAAATCAACGTCGCGTGCGAACAGTGACACCAACTGCCCTCTCTCGAGTAAACGCGCACTGGTCGCTGCTGAGCTATCAGGATAAACAACACCGCCTCTCAGCTTTCTAATTTTCGGGCTTAATGAAGGAATGAAATTACTCCCCCTAGCGTCAACGACAATACCGGTGGGCCCCAAGGTTTTACTAGGCGTGACCGCTTGGCTCAATTGTGCGTCAGACAATTTGCTTTCAAGTACTGCGAGTCTTTTACTTAACGACTCGAATGACTCAACCCAAGGAGCGGGTAAGGTCTCGATGTCCTCTTGCGCATGCGCTTTAGGCACGACTTGTTCACCTAACCACTGCAGCGAAGTATTTACCCAGTTCCACGAGGTTTCTTCACCATAAATCTGCTGATAAATCGCACTCGATGCCTTGCCCGCTACGCTGACCTCCATTACCACCTTACAGCCACCAGTGTTGTCTGGTTTGCGCTCAATAAGACGCGCATTTTTAATTAAGCCGTCTACCGTGCTTTTTACTTCATCACTTTTCAAAATAAAGTTGTCGACTACTGTTGTAGCCGTTACACGTACGCCTTGGGTCGCTTCGAGTAAATTTCTCTGGGCGTCAACCACCGCGGCGCGACAAGCCAGAAGCGGGCCTACTTTGGTATTTTTACCTGGCGGCGCGGCACCGTAGCCCTCAGCCGACACTTTGGCAGTTGTCCAATCTATCGTCGCGCCGGAAGTCGTGAGCTCTCTATAGTGCGCATTAGGTTGCGCCACAACACTACCACTTAATAGCGCCAGTATTATTGTTAGCTTTTTCATTATTTCACCTTAACCTTTCCTAGTATGGTGCGTGCTGATGGCGCTGGCGCCCACTCATTGTCGGTGGCATCAACCTCATAACTAGAAGCATTTTGAATATGGAATGGGAAGTTATTGCGAATAGTACAACTATTCATTTTCAGTTTGGCATAATCACTAACAACCACCGCAGAAGTATTGCTGCCATCAATTAAACAATGGCGTACTGTAACATTGGCTTCGCCTTTGACGTTCAATGCGGTAAATCTAGTGCTAACAAACTCAACAAGGTCGAGTAAAGGTGCGCCTTGCTTCACTTCCACTCCAACACCGGCTTCAACCATGCGTACCCCATTTAAATGTACGGCCTTTTGGCTATCAATAATCAAATACGGCAGCTTTCGTTCTACCCCTTCTAGTGGAACTAGGCTTATTTTCTGATTATCACCCCATAAATAAGTAGCACCTTGTAGTGTGATGGTCGCGTCTGGCCCGAACTGTAACTCGACGCCGGGCTCAATATACACTTCACTACTTTGCGAGAACGTCACTGGGCCATTTATTTGATAAGGGCTAAATTGTTTAATTAGCGTGTAGATACCATCATACTGGCCTTGAATTGGACCACTCAAATAATGTTGTTTCCCAACCTCTCTCGGGTACGCGGTTAACGACACCGTGCGAGGCTCACTTTCATTACTTGCTCGGTCTACCGCAACAACTTCGAAGTAATACACATCAAATAACACCGCCTCGGTAACCACGTTGATAAAGGTTTCAGATGTTTCTTTAACCAAGGTCTTCGCGCCATCAATCATCCCGTATACGCGATAGTGACTGCTCAAATCATCAGACTGCCAAGACAGTTTTAACGTGTCTTTTGTCAAACTCCCTGTCAGCGCTTCAACCGAAGATGGAACAACATTGTCAAAGTTAATCAGACCCGCAATACTCAGTAAACGCGTGGTATTTCCGCTATCATCTTGCAATATCCCAGAAACAGGAACTCGTGTTTCATTCCAGCTCGGGTCAACCACAATTTCGCCCATGTAAACACCAGGCTCCACTTCTTTTAAGTCTTGTTTTACCAACTGACCTAACTGAATACTCGCAATAAGATCTGGCTCGCCTTTTACCCCAACTTTGATCACATCACCATAGTGCAACCATTGGTTACCTTGATCATGTAATACAGATTCAATTTCAGGCCCTTGTTTAGTGGCGTAGCTTTCAGGCTGAGGGAAGTCTCGCGCTATCTTTCGGCCCAACTCGTCGGCAGCAGCCAGTAAGTTATCATCATCCAAATGCATTGCTGCGACAGCCGCATTTAATAACAGCCCCCATGCAGACGTAGAAATACCACCCGCACTTTGGAACACGTCGTGTTCGCCCGTCCAGATAACTTCGCCCTGAGTATTGTAAAGTTTCAGTTCAACACCCAAGCGAATTTGGGCATAAATACCTGCAAAAAAGCGCTCAAAGGTCACAACTTCACCAACCAAAACCGCATCAACACCGAGATAAGACGCCATCTGTGTATAATCAATAGGGCCACCCTCGGGCAACTTGCGATCCACTTCAGCTGGATGCATCGAACGGAAATTCATGCCCGACAGCTGACTGTTAATCACCTGCCGTAACAACTGCCCTGCAACTTCTTCTTCGGTGTCGTTAGTAAAAGGCAATATCGCGATGCTTTCAGGAATATCATACTGATTCAGCCGCCCCTCAGCGGTGCCGTCATCCACTTCACCAGTTGCACGGCTCAGTGGGTTGCTGATCAATACGGTATCTTTGGTGCTTACCGCACAACCCGCTAGCGTGAATATGAGCAACACTACACACGCAATGCTCCAGTTAAAGTGGCGTTTCATGGTGACTTCTCTCCTTGTGCCGACGATGTTTCATCTTCGTCCTGATACAAGCTCGCATCGGGAGGAAACAACGCATTGTTCGGTATCGTAATATGTTGAGTTGGCGGTGCGGCCCCATCTGATTGCAATAACCAGTGCTGGCGCAATTGTTTGGTTAATCCGTCGACCTGCCACAACAAGTTATCCAGCAATGCCTGCGTTTGCGGCAAATCTCTGGTGGTCGGCTCTACTTGTGTGGCAATAGTATTCAGTGTGGTCATTAGGCTACCCGACTGCTTTGCGACATCTTCAAAGGCAACCAGATTGTTTTGCAATAACCCCTGACTATTGCTCATAGTCGATTCCATCGTTGCTAATGTATTTTGCAATTGCGACAGTACAGCGGGTAGTTGCTTACTGGTTTCAGCCATCACCGAGGTCATCTCGGCGACATTCTCCAAGCTTTGACTTAAATTATCTTGATTGTCATTCACTGAAGAAACGATACCATCCAAGCTAACAAGAATATCTCCAACCTTAGTAGATAAGGCTTCGATATCCCATTCTTGTATTAAATCATCGAGAGACCGAGGCTCTTGTGTAACTAACACCGCGCCCTCTTCTAATACATCTCCGTGGCCTGAAATAAAGATCAGCCCCACTCCACTAAGTACACTGTCTAGCCCTAGGGTTGAATCAACTTTAATCACGCTACCATCGCGATAAAGGGAGCGGTAGTTACGGTCCATCAGCACAGTTAACGCAACGGCACCTGATTGATCCAGAGTAACGGTGTCTACCTTACCCACTGACACCCCGTTTAACTTAATTGGCGCACCTGTATTCAGGCCATATGAGGAAGATAAAGACGAAGAAAATTGTATCCAGCGTTGATGCTCAACAGCGGCATTTTGAAAAACTAAATAGACCACCAACGACAATGCTAAAAGTACAAAAGTCCCTAAAAGACGATCTTGCCCTTTGGTTGACAGAGATTTGGGAGGCGCAAAACTCATGCTATTAACTCCAATCGTCCATTTGTGATCCCTAAAATTCGTGACGCAAACTGGGTTTCATCTCCAGCAGTTACCGTCATCAGAATACCGAATCCATGTACTTCTTGCTCGTTAAACAATACCCGTAGCATATTTTCTCGCATCGTTAGCGACATACCACTTTGCACTTCATCTAATAGCAATACTTTAGGCCTGAAAACCAACCCCCTCAACAAATTCATTAAGCGGGTTTGCACGTCATTCAACTGATGAGGCTCTAAGGGTAATAAATCTACTATGCCTAGCTTTTCTGCCAAGTCTGTAATTCTAGCCGCTATTTCATCACTGTCTAAATGCGTATGATAGAGCATTGGAAACGCGATATTGTTGTAGTTTGTAAAGATACTCAATAATCCGCCTTCTTCAAAGCACAAACAGGTACTTTGAAATCGTTCCTGCTCAGAAAACTCAACGAGTGGGCGGTTATTCACCAATACACTGCCGCCTGTCGGCGTATACAGCCCTGATGCTACTTTGAGTAAGCTACTTCCCCCATCTAATACCCCAGTAGAAATACATACCGTTTCCCGCTCTAACAACGCTAGGTTTAATTGACTAAACACCCAGTTTTCGTCAAACACTAAACTGATGTTTTGGAGGGTCAGCAAACTCATAAGTACACCAAATAAGACAAACCAATATTGATGACAAAAAAGCTGAATAGCTGTGTGGTGTTTGAGCTAGATATAGCACGAGAAATATCGGTAAATCTGTCTCCGACTTGATAACCAAAATACAAACTAGTTAAACCAATAAGGCCTCCACCAATAAGCGCCTTGGTCACTGACACCGTTAATTCAAGAGAGGTAACCTGAGCGAGGATGGCATGAACAAACGCCACAAGGGTAATACCGCCGCCATGGAACAAGGCAATAAAGCTGTACGACGCTAAAATGCACACCACATTAAAATAGAAAAACATCAACAAGAGTGATAACGGAAACGCGAAAAATACGGGTAACAAAAAAACAAGGGCAGGACTCATATTCATCGCAGTTAATGCATCAAATTGGCGATAGAGCTGCATATGCCCCACCTCTGCTGTTACAGCACTTGCAGACCGCGCAATAAGAATAATGCCAGATATAATTGGTCCCACTTCACGAATTACAGCGATCGTAAAAAACTGCGCATAGTAATCAATAAACTGAGCATTGGGCGGAATAAGCGAATACGCTTTCGACATCACAAACCACCCCAACAATACCGCGATAATAGTATTAATTGATGCTGCTTTTAGGCCGGCATTGTATAGCTGACGCTTGAACAACAACCAAAATATCCTTCGGCGTCTGGGTTTGAGCAATTGAGTACTGTTGATGAGCGCCATGCCCAGCCAACCAATTATTCCCCAGTAAACCGCAATACTACGTCGAAACTTACTGCCGACTCTCCCGATCACAACAGCAACTCCGTTCGCCATTGACGCACAAACTCCGCTTGTCGATATTGCTTTTCCTGTGTGAGTATTAATGCGCTTTGGGCGGCATATTCGATCGCTTTCGCCGTATTACCTTGGCTGTATTCAATTTTTGCTAGCACAAACAAACTATCAGCCATCTTCTGCTTCGCATCAAACAAAGTAAATAACGTTAGAGCTTGTTGCATCGCTTTTTTATGATGCGCCTCTTTTCCAACTTGGTAACAAAGCATGGCCCGAAACACATCTTCTACTGTAGGGTCGAAGCAACTCGCTAATGTGGGATGGTCTATCACTTCTAATAGATTTTTAAAGTGCAGTTGGCCAACCTGTTTAGCTTTATATTTAAACTTCTCATTACCAGTCGCGTAATAGTTAGCTAACAACGCAAACGAGAGCTTATCGGAGTCGTTTGAAGTAATGGCTATATCTAGCGCTTGTTCACAACTCACACTATCTCGTTGAACCGCAATATCGTGTTGGCAAAGCACCCACCATCCCTGCCACTGTGCATCAGTGTCTTGCAAGATAGTCGGGTGCGCTAATTGCTGTTTTATTGCCGCAATAGGTAAAGGGTGTGAAGACGTTAATGCAACAAGCGCTTGCTGTGGTGTTTGCGCCGGAGGTGTATTTGCACAGCTCACCAAAAAACTACAAATAGCGACGTTAAGCAGGCTTCTGATTTTCATCGCTTAGCCTCACCATTCGCGTTAGCGTTTGCAAATGTTCTTCAGTATTTACATAACGATTAAGCATAGACATTATCTCATCGCGAGACATATGCAATAACATAAACTCTATACTATGGCGCAACGGACGAAGTTCGTTGGTTGATAGTTGAATTTCGATTAAATCTACAAAGTCGTCGTAATCGCCTTTCAAAAAGAGTCGACGGCTGCGTCGCATAAAGCGCCAGTCGGCAATACGCTTAATGTATTTAGACATTACCGTGCCAAGCGCAAAGGCCATCGCCATCGCGATAAGGTCAAACAATTTGTCAAAAGTCAGCTCTTGAAAAAACTGCTGCTCTTCACTCACCATGACGTTTGAGATTGACCGAATCGCTTGTATTTTTCGCACCGCAATCGTGTTGTTGCTGTTGATTTCTAGCGCCTTTCGAAACGCAATTTCAGCTTCAACCATTTGGTTGTTTTCGTATAGCGCTTCGCCATACAGCGCGAAAAGCGGGTCACTATTAGGAAACAGTACTGTCGCGTTACTCAAATAATCTATGGCTAGTGAGAAGTCACCTGACTCTTTGAGTTTTTGCCCAACAATCACAGCCTCACGAGCACTTTTCGGCTCTCTTGGCTGCGCTTGCTCGGCACAAACACCTGAAACTATTGAAAAAAAAAGCAGTGTGATAACACTTAGTTTCCGAATCACATTGCCACCACAATCATTACACCCGCATTACCAAGTGCTGAAAGCAAAGTTTGTTGAGATTTAAGTAAATTAGCCGACTCATCATCAATGACTAAATCAGACATACGTGATTTATAGATCCCCGACGCTTTCACCACATACGGCTTAACAGCAATGCGCTGGTTACGGATTGCATCAGCAACATCAAAGTCATAAGACACCGGACGTCGGTCTAGTTCACCGTCCATCAGCACTTGCTCAGACGGGTAAATAATATTCCCTTTGGTATCTCTTATACGGGGGATTGTGGCAAGTTCAAATTGCGTTACTGCACTCGCATCTATCAATACCCCGGTAAATTGACTGTTGCTTTCGTAAAACTCAATTTGCTTTTGCAGTGTCGATAATACTTGTTCTTTAGGGTGGTCTTTGAGCATAGAGGATAGCTGCTTAACCAACTCTAATTGTTCCGTGCTGGTAATAAAGAGCATTTCCGTGTTTTCACTCGCCATCGCCTGAGGAAAAATTGAAATAGCAGAGAAATCTAATGACGGCATATTGGCCAATACCCAGTCACCCGCCTTTTCAGAAAAAGAACGATTGGCCGATTGACCCTCTTGCGCAGCATGAGGCGCAACCATTTTGATAAAACCACCGTCTAATGACATTGTAAGTGTTACTGTGGCAACGTCGTTTTGATAGTGATCTTCCGTCATCGAAGCGCCTTTGATCATCGCTTCCAGTGTGGTTTTAACGGCGTCACTTTGCGTGACCATCTCCTGAACAATCGTTTCCGACGTCACTCTAACGCCATTCACCATTTCGGCGAGGTTTCGGTACGCGTCTAACTGAGCCGCACGACGAGCTAACAATCGTCTTTTTACCGCAGGAACATCATCAGGTGGTACACCATAGCCAATTGCTGAAACCGTTCCTTTTGACCAGTTCATGGCTCCATTCGGTTTATTTTTTATCACTTCCTCTGCGCTAACAGAGCCGCACAGTGCGGCCACTATCAACGAGCAAAAAAATCGGCTTCTCATGAGCGGTCCTTCCACATTTCGTCAACGCCTTAAGCGTCGAATTGCTTATACTTCTGCATGCGCTTTACTACTTTACGCAGATAATTTTTGGTTTCATCGGCGGGGAGGTTCGCAAGCAGATAATCATAAACGGCTTGGCTATCGAGTTGATTAATCTTTGCGACCGCACCGTTAATACTCTTCTTCCCCGTAAAGGTACGGGCTAGATTACCCACCCCTGTATTATAGCTAGCTACTGCACAGTAGAAACGCGCTTCTGGATCTTTTATCTTTCTTAGATAACGGTGAGTCAAAAGATGAAAATACGCTGAGCCCAAACGCAAATTATTTTCTTCATTAAACAAATAATCTGCCGAGACTACTTTTTTCTCACCATAGACAAATAAATGCGCATCTAAGCCCGCAGTCTTAGGGACAAGTTGCATTAATCCGAATGCTGGAATTGGCGAAACAGCTCTCGGGTTATAACTCGATTCCGTTTCGATGATGGCCATAATTACAGATACGGGAACATCGTATTTATTCGCATAGCTTTTAATTTCATCAAAATACTGGCTCACCAGCTTTTCTTGATAGTTATTCACAAAGGCTATGCGTAGCTGTAATTTTGTGACGCCATCCTCTTCTACCACATCAAGCACTGGCATAACGTTCTTTTCAGGTTCTTTTAACGAATCGGCTTTTTCGAGCGCTTTTACCTGTTTGCCGCCTGTCGTTTTAGCAACAACGTTGGCCGCATCATCAGAGTGAGTAACTGCTTGTTTATCTGTTTGAGTAGGCTTTACGGACGTTTCAGCCACTTGCTCAACGTTGTTCTGAGGTTCGGGCTTATCTTGCTGAGCAATAGGCTGCTCTTCTTCAGCCACTGCTTGTTGTGCTTTCGGTTGTACAACCTGAGTGTCGGTAGTAGGCGGTAGCGTGACAGCATCAACTTGCTCAATCACTGATTTGATATCTTCAGGCGTAGCCGCTATTTGCTTTGGTAACTGTTTTACCGCCGCTTGTAAGGCTTGAATTTTAACTTCTGTTACGGGCTCAACGAGTTGCTCTAACTCGGCCTGTTGATTGAGCTTCTTTTTAGGCTTGTCTAAAGGTGTATCAACGACTTTACTGACTTCTTCATCAATTGTCTTTGCCAATACATCTTTAGCGTCTAGTTCATTGGTCGAGGAGGTAAGTATGTCCTTACTCATATCGACAAGTTCTTGCACTTTGTCGGCGGCGTTATCTTTGTCTTCGATAATCGTTTCGATAACGAGCTCGCCGGTTTCATAGTCTGCAATGGCTCGGCTTGTCATTGTGTTATTGTAAGTCACCCACTTGTGGCGCTCTGGTAAAGCACCATCAGGCCACTTTACTTCAATCTTTTTGGTTAATCCTTTATACGCTCTGTCGATTGCTTCATCTACAGCGTTGTAGATATCATCAATACGTTGAGTTTGTGCTTCAAACTCCTTGTCGATGTCGGCGCCGATTTCGTCAAAATCATCAAAACTCTGAGCTAAGCTAACCGAGCTGACAACACAGAGAGCTAATACGCTAGTGAGAAGCCGCATCTGCGATCGCCTTTAAGCTTTCTTGGTTTTTGCAAATGGCTGACTCGTTCGTAATACAAATTCCCATCACCACTTCAGCAACCCAAGTTCCTTCGCTTTCTTCCACTTTTTGCTCTATGACAAAGCCGCCCTTCAACCACGTTTTTACCCGTGTCGCAATAATATCGCTTTTTACTTCGTAATCTTCGACTGTAGAACCTGCTCGGATCTCAAGACCTTTCACCTGCTCTGATAATTGTCGCTGTGCGTCAAGCTGAGCTGCGCGTTTCGCTAACATTTTCGCTTGCGCATCTGTTGCAGCCATCGCGGGGTTAATAGTGCCAAAGCCCGTCACTTTTACTAGGCCAGGCTCTGCTAACGCGGAGGAAGCCGCCATCGCTAACGCGGCCATCATAAATGTGCGTTTGATCATCGTTTGATGCCCTTTTCAGTCAAAACTTGATTGTAAACCGCATTCACTAAGTCGATTTCTGCGCCTTGTTCTACAGACATAACAAGCTGGTCGATAACGTCTACTTTAAACGCTCCGGCCAATAAAAACTGGCGAATACTTAACAACTCACGCTTACACGCAATAGGCGCATGCGCAATAGCTGAATCAATACTGTTAACACGCATGTAGTCGAGCCCTCGGCTCGTAACACATTGCAGATATTTTTCTCGTAACGCGTCGTACTCTTGAGACTGAGTCGCTTTTTTAATGCTACCAAGCTCATTGGCTGAACCGGCGATAGAGAAAAAAATGAGGATAAAAGCGCCAGTTAATTGATAAATTCGATTTAATTTCATAATTGAGGTTCTTGGTTTAGGAGAGAAGTAGTAATTTCGACACCGGAAGATAAACGCCCTTCTAATTCATCTAAGTCAACAGCAGAAACTTTGTAACAGTAGGTTTTTCCGCTAGTCACATCACTATCAATAAAGCGAGTAGACCCACTCTTTGCAACTTTTCTTGTCGCCGGGCAACTCGTTCCTCGATAAATTTGGTAATAGTCGATATCGTCTTCGGGTGACGGCTGCCAATCGAGTGTAATAGAAGGCGCCGTATCTGCTAATTGTAGCCCGCCTACCGGCTCAGGAACAGGTTTTGTTTGCGCCTCAACAATATCTGACAAAGAGCCTTCTGCATCATATTGATTGACTGCACTAATTTGGTATTGATAAGTCACGCCATCTTTTAGCTTTTCAAAAAAATCACCTTCATCTAGATAGCGATTAACCGATTGCCCTTTGATTGTGTCGATAAGCTCTCTTTTATTACCAGAATAACGATAAATCTTATACCCGATTACTGCCGCATTATTCACGGGTTCCCACGTTAGTAGCACTTGCTTTACTTGGTCACTTTCAACGTTAAAAGCGGTGGGAGCGTCTGGTGCGGGCATGGTTTTCGCAGTTACCACATTAGACATCGGCGTTTCGTTGTTGCCATCTATGGCTGTCATGGCGTATTCATAGCTTGTGCCATCGAGAAGCTCTCGCTTATCGTCGTGCATGAAATAGGTTGTGGATGCTTTTTTGAACGTCTTAACTAATTTCCAGTTTGTCGTTCCAGCTACGCGATAATAAATTTTATACCCATCAACATTACGATATTCGGGCCAAGCCAGGCTGATCTTTCTCAGCATATTCTCTTCAGCAACTGACAATACCAAGGTTTGTGGACTAACTATGCTCTCTGATTCAGAGGGCGTGCTTTGCAGACCATCTTTGTCTTCTGCCACTATACGGTAATGGGTTTGTGCATAAGGCTTAAGGTTCACGTCAACGTATTGCAATGAGTTGGAAGGCAGTGACGACACTAATTGCCATGTATCGTTATTCCACTTGCGATACAAGTGATAAGTGGCAATATCGGGCTCACTAGATGCTGGCCAATCAATAACGATCGCGTTATCTCTCACACTAAGCGCAACCACACCAGCTTGATTCGGTCTGGGTTTGGTTACCGCAGAACGGGTTTGGCTAACCTCGCCCACGCCCCCAAACTCATTTTTAGCAACAACAAGATAATTATATTTAGTGCCATCCTTGAGAGGCGCCAAGCTTGCCTTGCCATCAACTAACTGTGTTGTATTTGCCCCAGCTACAGTCGTCAATTCATCCAACAATGTACTTTGAGTAATGTCACCTTCTACACGATAAACCGTATAGCCAACAACATCTGGGTCATCAACTTTGTCCCATGTAACAGTGAGAGATTTTACGCCTGTGGATACGGCCAGATTTTGAGGGGCGGGTAGTTTTTTCGTTGCTTTGGTAACAACGTTAGATTGCGGACTTTCTGAAGCTTGGTCATACAGAGTCACTGTGTACTCATATGTTTTCCCGTCTTCGAGTCCATTTTTGTCAATGTATTGTCCATAATGCTGAGGTTCGAGTTGAGCAATTCTCGACCATTCTTGAACGCCGGCTTCTCGCCGGTAAATCCTGACACCAACTTCATTAATAACTGGCTGCCAAGACAGTTGGACTTTACGAGTTTCAATGGCGTCATCAACACTAACTGACAAAGAGGGCGCTGTTTTTATCGTTACAGGTGAAGATACAGGACTTTCTTTATCCCCCGCCACAACAGTTGTTACACCGAACTCGTATTCAGTATCGGGTTTCAGGTTTTGGTTCACACGAACCGTATAGTCGATTTTCCCGACTTCGTTGACATAAGCCGCTTTTTGCCAGCGCTGATTTTTCTCTCGAAAATAAACCTGATAACCAATCGGTTTCTCTTTATTAGCAATGGCTGGAACAAAACCAATTTCGACCCCACTGACAAACGCTTTAGACTTTAAAATTGAGGGAGGTGAAATATCACGGCTAGATTGCATCGCTGAAACTACAACTTCCGCCAATTTGCTTCCTTTCACTTCATCGCCACTTTCTAGCACTACATCTAAGCGATAGTAGTAAGTTCCTGACTTGTTGACACCGGCATCGGTATAAAATGGGTCAGTTACACTAGTAACAAATTCAAAAGGGCCCGTCTGACTTTCACTGCGAAACAAGTTATAGAAAAACACAGGGCCTAAGTCGACAGTTTCCCAACGAATATCTACCCCTGTGTCAGTATTTTCAGCATCGAACGTCAATAAAATTGTTTCGACACTCATGTTTTGTTGCGCCTGTGAAGCCTCGAGTACGCGCCTCTCCAATGATTGTGCTATTTCAGGCGCTCTAGATACGAGTTCGCCTTGGGTACGAAACGACTCTCGCCACGCTGACGCTTCCACTCCGCGCAATACATCAACCAGAATGAAATCAACAACAATCGTACTTCTAACTAAATCTACATTACCGGTTAATACGAAATTAACCCCTAAACCACCACCGTACTTGGCTACCAATGTGGTGTCAGCTACTTGGGCTCCATCAATACGATAGAGCCCATCTTCCATTTCTCGTCTAGAAAGTAATTGAAAAACGTTAGACCTTTCCATTTCTTGACGCATAGTAAAAAGCAAATCACCATCCAAACCAATGGCTTCAATACTCTTCGGAGTCAGGTTGAACAGGGCAATACTGATCTTGGCCTGACTAAACGCATTTGCACTAAAAAGAAGTAGTGCAAGAAAGCCGAATACTACACGCATAACAAAAAGTCCGTTTTTTTAATTAATTTTTAAACTGATAAGTATCGACGATCTGTGTAATGTACTTATCGATTTGCGAAGAAATAGGTGAATTCACGTTTGATTTGATCTTTTCATCAAACATCGCATTCACAAACTCTTCCATAGCGCGGAGAGGCTCTTTACGCTTCAGCAATAAATCTTCGCCTTTCTCGAAGTAATCGATTTCGCGATTACGTAGCGGCTGCAATACTTTACGAGATAGATCTTCTACCACTTGGTCAGCCATTAACTGCAGCATTTCTGTATCGGTAGCAATTTCCAATGGGTCGTAAGTAACGTTTGCGTCTTTTACACCATCATTACCCGTGTCTTCTTTAACCAAGCGTTCGCGAATAGTATCTACGTCGATATTTTCGCCCGTTGATACATTAACAATGCGATACGATATCTCGATAAAGCCCACTTTTTTGGCTTTCTTCACTGTGTACTCTTTCTCTGCGTATACAGGCTTCATCACCTTAGGTGTGGGTGCATTTTTACGCTCGGAATCAGAAGGGTTTGGGTTCAACGCCTTCCAGTTAAGATACTCAATATTATCTTTGATCTCTTCGCCAACAACATAACGTACGGTTTCAGCACTTTCTGATTCTGTTTTATCAACTTTAAACAGCAATACTGAACCCATGATGGCGATATCAATGCCGTACAAGCGACCCATTTCTTTCGCTGTATCTTCAGATACAACACCGATCTGCCCTAGCTTCATCTCTTCCAAGATTGACTTCAGGTTTTCACGTTCCAAAATGTTGATGTCTTTACTCGCGTTATTAAACAAGTTAGCGATAAGTTTGTTGGCAACCAAAACACCTGCATCTTGGTTGTAAGATGGGCTCTTAAAGTCGAATACCGCAATTGATTTGTTTACACGCTCAGTGATTTTGTCTTGAACGTCACGACTTTTTTCAAATAAGCCGTCCATGAGAGGGTCGAGTTTACCGACTAATTCATAGAGATACCAAGCAACGCCGTAATACTGCTTGTCGATATTGTCTTCAGCCAGAATGGTTGCTTTGCTAATAACAGCAGAACGAAGAGCTGCAGCTTTAGGTGTCAGTGCGCCGCCCATCATCTCGTCGATCGTTATCGTCATTTGGATAGCGCGAGCAATGTAGCCTTCCTGCATCAGGCGTGTAGCTTCAACCACCATATTATCGACTTGCTTCTCTGTTGCTTCTACTTTCCAATTTGCACAATCTTGGTCACCAGCAGAGAACTTCATAACCTTATTGCATGCAAAAATCACGCGTTCCCAATTGGCATTATCCATTGACTGGGCAGCAAGATTTTTGAAAAACGTCGACGTATTGTTTGCCGTTGCGTCTTTTTCTAATTTCTTAGCAATGGCATTGTTGCTGTCGAGCATCAGTGTTTTGCGCGCTAATACCTTAGCTTCATCAAACTCGTAATTAACAAAGGCTTGCTTTGCCTGTAGTAAATAATCACGCGTACCTTCAATTTTTACTCGTGAAGCTAGAGGTACCGCCCCTTCAAAGTTTGGATATAGCTTTTGTACTTGTTGTAACGTTACATTTGCTTTAACCCAATCTTGGCGATCGATTGCAGCAAGCGCGTCTGAGTATTTGTCTTTCACCCGTGCAACCAAAGTGTCACGTGTTGACGTAATCTTGGTCTGAACTTCGCTCAAACGAGGCATGTTTGGCGTATATTGTAATGCCTCTGCAATGAGTTCATCAGCTTCGTCAAGTTTAGGGGCGCTAATATCTCCCGACAACAATAGCGCCTGAGCTTGGTCTGCAAGTGCATTTGACGCTTTCGTACGCAAACTTGCTAACTGAGCCGAATAATCTTTGTTGTTGGGCTCTTTCGCGATAGCTTGTTGTAAGTAAGCGATGGCCTCAGAGTAATTGCCTGCGCTTGCTAATTGCTGTGAGACGTCAAACTCGCGCTGACCTTTACCGGTTGACTGACATCCCATTAATGTCGAAGCCACTACTGCCGCTAACACATACCGTTTCATCTTAATTCCTCAAACCTTGGTGGCGGTGATTTTGTTACCTTTCACACCGGTGACATCCACTGTAAGATTCGGCCCTAATTGGCCCGCCACCAGTTCCTCATAGAGTTGCTCGGTCCATCCTTTGTAAGTCACTACGAAACGACCAACACCATTATCGATCTCAGAGATATCGATATTTTGAATGGCCGCAAATCGCTGACTTAATGCAGAAATAAACCCTTTTGCTTGTTTTAAATTATCAATTCCGTCTACATCTAACAGCACGGTACGTGCTTGTAGCTTTTCTTTTTTCCAGAAAGAAAGCAGCTGTTTTCTCAAATCTGGCCAACTCTTTTTAACCAGCTTTTCCGACAATTGAGTAAATATTTTGCTGCTATTCACACCAGGCTTATTCGCGCTTTCAACAGCAGACGCCAACACTTGATTATCACCCAAGCGCCTTACCGACAAATCCACTGTGAGTTCGTTAGAGGTGATACTAATACCTTGAAAACTATCGTCTTTAGAAGCTGAAGATGTGGTTAGATCGACAACAAAGCCTGCATAAATGGGCTCTTGTTCATCAAAAACATCGAACCCTTCTTTAATTAGCTGTTTAGTGAGAATATTCTTTGCTTGCGACGCCACGTTAGCGTCGGTTGATTGTTTGTTTGCGATAATGGTAATACGAGGTTTTTTGTCCCACCCCAATGCAGATTGAACTTCTGCAGCTTGAGAGAGCATATCCTCTACTTTTACGTCTGCGAGGATCACAACTTCATAAAGGCCGTCGGGCGTTATGCCATCAGTCTGAATGGTGTATTCGTTAATTTGACCTGCGGTACTTGAATAGATTTGGTCTTTTGCGAGGATGAAGTTATTAACGTCGGTTCGAGCTCTTATATAAGTGCCTACGACTTGCTCCACAGCAGCGCGTTTAGCTCCTTCGAGAGCTATCTTGCGAGCAGCGACGACCTTATCGCCATCAATCTCACTGACCCCTTTTGCAGTAACCGTCTTAGCAAAGATTTGAGCAGAAAAAAACGAAGTGAAAGTAACAGCAACCCAGAGTAGCCCAAGAATACTGCGACTTTTGCTTCCGTTGCAAAGCGTCATACCCACTCCAATCAAATATCAGTGTTTAATTATTATACTTAGTAGATGTTACAATATAATTCAATTCTAGTGATTTTGCACCCGCCAAAGTTAGCTAATCTCTAAAATCCGTCTATTTATCACATAAATTTAGATTTTTTTGAACTTTTAATTCTGCCTATAAATATGAAGATTGCATTTTGGTCTATAAATAAACTAGACAGTGACTATTTAGATAATGGCGTTATTAAATACCCCTAAAGCCGTTATAGTAAATAGAGCGCAAGAATAATAATTAAACGTCACTCAAGACTTGGTGAGAATATGCAAAGTGATTCAACCGGCGTTTGGTATTTGGAATGTAAACGGGCACAACTTTCAAAATTCCTACTAAAATTACAAGCCGACTCTGTCATCTACCCTGATGAATGTGAATATTTGATTAGTGAAGAAGGCAGACTAGATGAAACAACGGCCCGAAATAGTCGAGGTATCAACCCCCTTTGTCACCAAGCTGTGACAATTATTCCTCACGATGACCGAATCGAAATTATCGTCAACCGTTTGCATGAAAAACTGGATCAGGTCACCCAATTGCCTCTCAGGGTGACTTTGCTAAGGCAACTACGTATCTGGGGTGGTCAACGTCGTGATTCTCCAACTGCCGTTTGCATTCTTGAGTTAGATAACTTCAGTAATATCAATGACACGACCGGTCACGCCACGGGAGACCTAATTCTGTTTGAGATTGCTCGTCGCCTTGAGCAATTCGACATGTTCGAATACAAACTAGTGCGCTTACACGGTGATGAGTTTGCATTAGCACTGATCGACTATGAGTCAACAAATGATATTCACCGCGCGACTGACTGGGTTCACCAACAATTCTCACATCCTTTTAATACTGCGACAGGGGAAGTTTATTTAACCCCTTCTATCGGGATAGCTGAAACCCATTCGGGTGATTTAGCGCCTATCGACCTTTTAGAAAGAGCCTATATAGCACTCAATCACGCTAAAGATGATCCCCTGTCTAAAAACACCTTCTTCTGTGAGGAAATGGCGGCATCTCTTACCGAAGCAGTTCAAATTGAGTCCCAACTCAATAGTGCATTAAAAAGTGGTGATCAACTCGAAGTGTGGTATCAACCTAAAGTCCCGATCAATACCAATGACGTTATCGGACTTGAAGCACTGGTGAGATGGCGTCATCCTGAAGGGTACCTTGTCCCTCCTGTGAAATTCATTCCAATAGCCGAAAAAACATCTTTGATATGCACTGTTACTGATGTGGTTTTACATCAGGTGGCGAAGGATTTACCCAATTTAAGAAACGCTGGGTTTAAGGGAAGAGTTTCGATTAATATCTCAGCAAAAGACTTTTTAAGAGAGCATTTAGTCAGTGATTTTATTACGGCCCTCGCCGAGTACGATATCGCGCCAAGTGATATAGAGCTAGAAATTACAGAAAGTGCATTTATTAGTGACTTTGAACACTGTAAAAAGGTGCTGATAGCCCTCAAATCTGCAGGCTTTGCTTTATCTATCGACGACTTTGGTACTGGCTATAGCTCGTTGAGCTATTTAACAAAACTGCCTGTCGACACTATTAAAGTAGACATGAGTTTCGTCCGAGAGCTAACGAAATCAACTAAAGCTCTCGCCTTATTTAAAGCAATCGTAGATATCTGTAACGCTATGGGCTTCAATGTACTTGCCGAAGGCGTAGATAGTGTTAAACAACGAGCGATATTGTCTGACATAGGCTGCCATATTATACAGGGTTATTTGATCTCAAAACCGTTGGATAAAGACACACTCATAAACTTTATTGAGCAATAGCCCTGCTTCTTGTTAACTTTTGCTAAAGGTATAGACGACAAGGGCCACCCTTTTGGGTAATTCACGCCCGGGCGAGGATTAAGTATCCTCGTCAGTGATTTACGACACGCCAAGGGTGAACACGGAAGAAAGCAAATGAAGAGTTTCATTTGCGCCGTGTGAACGACCTGAGCTCAGCGACAAACTGGTCTGGAACCAGTTTGAACTGCTTAGCTTGCTTGCGAAGCAAGTGAACTACATGGATGTAGTTCATAACGGCTGGACCAGCTTGCTGGGCGTGGCTGGCAGCCCCCGCAGGGATGCTTCACCAAAGGTCGTTTTTTAAAACCGCTTCAACGAAAAAAGCCCACTCGTTTGAGTGGGCTTCATTCTAAATAGGAGCTTGGCGATGTGCTACTCTCACATGGGGAGACCCCACACTACCATCGCCGCTAACGTGTTTCAC
>NZ_JBSWYY010000041.1:0-25141 GCF_056161325.1 Alteromonas sp. ABE4_545 | reverse complement strand
AACCCAACACTCGAACAATAAAGCTGCTATAAAAAATATCGCGATCGCAGCCTTCGGCTGCTAGAAAAAATAAACCCCTCTGAAAAAAGAGGGGTTTATCATCAATCTGAAAGCGGCTTAATAGCCGCTTTTTTTGTCATTTAACTGCTAATACCGGCACTTTTTACTGCGCTAACCAAATATAAACGCTTTGATGTTTTGGCCAATTTCCGGCATTGATATCATCAGCATAACAAACGCGATACTCGCACCAGTGATGAACTGATGATGTTTGTCACAAAAAACAATTTTACTTTTTTCCATGAGTGACTCCTTTTTCAAGTTATAAACGTGATGTGCTTTATCTAGACACGAGTACTTTGAGAGGTGTGACAAAGGTGTGGCAAAAAATAAAATAACACCGAAAACCGGTGTTATTGATGGCGCATAAATTGACTCAATACGGCGCAATTTATACGCTTCGATTATCTCCTTGGTAAAAATGTAACAAATGTAAAAGTACTGTTTTTTCACCAAAAACATAATGAGAATGGGTCTTATTTCGCGATTCACCGCGCTCAAGGAGATTTTTTTGAAAAAGCTAGTATTCATCGGAGCTGTCTGTAGTTTGTCTAACACAGTGGCATATGCACAATCGCAAGATACCGACGCGGTTAAATCTGTGGAACGAATTGCTGTAGTTGGGGCAACGACCAATCTTAGTATTACCGCTGACGATATTGAACAGTTTCAGGCCAATGATCTCGCTGACGTGTTTCGTGAATCGCCCTCTGTGAGTGTGGGTGGCTCTGTAGGAGTTGCTCAGAAAATATTTATTCGCGGTTTAGAAGACGCTTACCTCAATGTTACCGTAGACGGTGCACAACAAACTTCAACGTTGTTTCACCACATTGGCCGGGTCACGCTGGACCCAGATTTATTGAAGCAAATTGACGTACAAGCCGGCGCAGGTGAAGCCACGAGTGGCCCGGGTGCTATTGGTGGTTCAATTCGATTTAAAACCAAAGACGCACAAGACTTGTTGCAAGACGATGAGCGATTGGGTGGGCGTGTTAAAGCCAGTTATTTTTCTAACGACGGTACCCGTTACAGCGGTAGTCTGTATGGCAAACTCAGTGATACGTGGGGCGTGTTGGGGTATTACAGCACGGTTGACCGCGACAATTTTGAAGACGGTGACGGTAATGAAGTTTATGGTACCGCAGCCGACCAGGACTTGTTGTTTGTGAAGGCCAGTGGCGATATTGCTACTAATCATTATGTGTCATTCAGTGTCGAGCAGCGCGACGAAGAAGGTGAGTTTTCCGCTCGCCCGAACTGGGTGGTACTGGAAGGCGCGGCTTTGTATCCCAGTGAGGCAGAACGTGACACCTATGTAGCAAATTACCGCTTTGATCACAGCGCTATGGTGTTTGTAGAAGCGACAGCGTATCAAACGCGCTCGTCATTTCGCGGCGGTCGCTTTGACTGGTTGGCCGATATTGAAAGTGTTGGTTTTGATATTCGTAACACCAGTGAAACCAACAACCATGTGTTTGTATACGGTGTCGATTATCGCAGTGATGAAGTAGACAGTGGGTCGGCAACGGGGCCGGTAGAAAACACAGAGGAAAGCAGTGTACTTGGGGTTTACGCACAAGCGCACAGTAACCTCACTCCCGCGCTTTTACTGAGTTATGGGGTACGGTTTGACAATTTTGATTTCCAACAACGTATTTTATTAGACGAGTACTATGGTGATCCGGTTACCGACGAAGCCGCGGGGCTGGACGACAGTGAAATTAGCCTTAACTTAGGGGCGACGTATCAGTTAACAGAAGCATGGCGTGTAGGGCTTGGTTTTGCGCAAGCCGCCAGAGGTAAAGAGATTGGTGATGGCTTTACCATTGATGAATACTTGTGGGATGGTGAAGATATTCCTGTGGTTGCTGACGATGTTGTACCTGAAACAGTGACCAACATTGAAGCCTCGCTGGAATACAGCGTGGATAACCTGAACGCTAAGTTTAGTGTATATGAATCGACCATAGACGATGTGATATTTAGCGGTTATGCCGGCAATTCCGTGTACAACAATATTGGCGATTTAACGTCGTCAGGGGTCGAATTTAACCTGGCGTATCGTTGGAATGCCTTCGACCTTTATGTGGGCTTTTCCAGTGTTGATGCTGAACTGGCACCACGAGATGGAATGTACAGTGTCGACTACGCCAATATTGATCTTAATGGCTACGAATTTGTGGGTTTGGGTAACAGCCGAGGTAATACTTGGGTTGTGGGCGTAGACTACAACGTGACGGCTAATGTTGATGTAGGCTTTAACCTGACTTACGTTGACGATACCAATATTAACACCCTGCATCAGGCTGTAGAAAACGGTTGGACCGACGCTTTGTACAACCTGAACAAACCTAGCTATACACTGGTGGATATATACGCCGCTTGGGACATTACCAACGAGCTGGCAGTGAATGTGGCTGTGACTAACCTGTTTGACGAAGCTTACATTGACCACTCTAGTGTGGGTGATTACAGCGAAGTGTTTGCTTCTGTTGTGGGGCCACAGGAAGCAGGGCGAGATATTCGTTTGTCTGTGAGCTATCAGTTTTAAACCGCCACGGCACTGCGAATGATGGTTCAAAAAATAAAACAGTGGGTCTTCTGGGCCCACCTGATAGCCGGCCTGATCGCCGGCTTATTTGTCTTTGTGATGTCGCTTACAGGTGTACTACTGACGTATGAGCGACAGTTGAAAGAACTTGCCGAGATGAGTTATGCCGTTGCACCGCAGCAGCAGGCAAGACTGACAACCGATCAGGTGGTAAACAAATTACACACCCTACACCCAGACGAGTTACATATTTATGTGCGCTGGGTGAATCGCGAAGGGGCGGCAATTCCCGCTTGGGCCGGTAAGCACAGCTATTTATTTCATCCTTACACCGGCGACATTTTGCGTAACGGCGAGGGGGCTACTGATGTGTTCTTCCGCAAGGTCACTGAACTGCATCGCTACTTGTTGTTAGAAGGGGATTATCGCTTTATTGGCAAAACGGTAAATGGCTACGCTAATTTAGTGTTTGTGTTCTTGCTAATCAGTGGTTTGTATTTGTGGTTTCCCAAGCGTCTAAACTGGCGGTTGCTTAAAAAGCAAAGCTGGTTGCCTGCGCGCTACCAAAACAATGCACATAAACACCGGCAGTGGCATCTGGTGTTTGGCATTTGGTCGTTACCCGCACTTTTGGTGATAGCGTTAACCGCTACGTTGTTTCACTTTCAGTGGGCAAATAAAGCCTTGTATGGTTTTTTCGGAGAAGCGTTACCTCAACGGGAGCGACACGAAGCAGTAACCAGCTTGTCTGGTGATAAGGTTGATTATGAAACCCTGTTTGCACACGCTAAAGAGCATGCGCGAAACAATGATTACGCTAACTGGTATTCAATGTGGATGGAAATTGGCGAGCATGAATTCGAGGCGCGGTTTTACATCGACAAAAGTATTGGTCACAGGCAGGAACTGGCGTATTCGCTCTATTTTGATACCCGTAGCGCAGAAATAACACGCACACTGGCGAAGTCAGATTGGTCGAGGGGAGGGCAAGCGTGGGGGACGGCACGCTTTTTACACACCGGTGAATACTTTGGTTTTGTTGGCCAAACGTTGGCTGGGTTAGTGTCTCTACTTGCTTGTATCTTGGTGTATACCGGCGTGGTGTTGGCGTGGCGCCGATTAGTTATTAAGCCTCGTGAGGCTAAGGCTTTGTCACAACGGGTAGGGTAATGGTAATACGCAATCCGAGTGTGTTGCCTTCGGTATCGCAGTGGTTGGCCGCATAAATACTGCCGCCAACTGCCACAATTTGTCGTTGTGCCAAAGCAAGGCCTAATCCAAAGCCCGCAGGCCCTTTTGATGCGTGTTTCGACGGCGCGCAAGCTGAGCGTGCTTTATCAACGCGGAAGAAGGGCTTGAAAATATCGGCCAGCATGTCGTCGGGAACACCGGGGCCTCTATCGGTTACAGTGATTTGATAGCCTTGGTTTATGCGCGAGAGTTTGATTGTCACAGCCGTGTTTTGGGCTGTGTGGCGCAGTGCATTGCGCACAATGTTTTCAATGGCTTGCCCAAGCGCCTGCTGGCTGCTGTTAGTGACAACTGCCGAGTCAGGTAGCTCACACTGTAAGGTGCTGTCGGGGTATTCGAAGGTTGCGTCGTCTGTGATCACTTGAATCAGTTCGACTACATCAAATGTGTCTGCGTCTAACGTGGGCGCTTCCGTGTTCAACCACGCATAGGTGAGAGTATCTTCAACCAACCCTCGCATGGTCGATGCTTCATAACGAAGGCGTTCAAGGGCTTGCTGTGGACTAATATTTTGCTCAACGAAGTCTATCGCCATATCAATTCTGGTCAGTGGCGTTCGCAATTCGTGTGAAAGGTCGGCAAGTAGGCTTCGTTGGTTATAGATAAGGTTACTGGTGCGGTCGGCCATTTTGTCGAAGGTTGCAGCGAGGCGCGTAAGCTCGTCATTCCGGCTGTGCAAGGCAGGGCTAACGCGTACTTCTAACTGACCATTACTAAAATCTTCGGTGGCTTTTTCGAGTTGTTTTAATGGTTTCATCACGTGCCGATAAAGCAAAATACTCAATATACTCAGTAGGATCAGCGGCAGTGCAATTTGCAGTAATAGCCTTACCACGGTGAGTAACCCGCCGGGGCGCATTCTTTGAGGTAGCTGAATTAAAAAGTGTGTAGAGTCATCAATAAAGGGCACTTCCATTACCGGATTCTCGGCAAAATACAGGTGTATTTTCCATTCGGGGCTTCTGCCCAGTTGGAATCGATCGGCAAAAGCGGGCAACATGCTGGTGTCGGCAAACGGTGTTAACTCACTGGTGACAACCGCCGCCCAGGTGTGTTCTTTGCGCTGCACCTCATTGATAAATTCAGCTAGTGCCGCTTCGCCTTCATTCAGGAAAATCGCTTCTGCTTGTTGACCGTATTCAAACAGTTGCTGCTGATATTTGGCATCAATAAAGCTCATACTGGTTTCGGTATGATTGGTTAGCCAGTCGATGGCTAAAAACAACAATACCGTGCCTAAACCAATGAAGGTACACAAGCGCCAAAACAGCTTATTTTTCATTGGAAACGATACCCTTTCCCATGCACTGTGGTAAAACGCTCAGGTGACATGCCGGCCTCAACCAGTTTTTTTCTCACGCGACTAAGGTGCATATCAAGGCTGCGGTCGTATCGGCTGAACGGCCGGTCGAGTACGCATTGGTATAGGAATGCTTTACTGAGTACTTCACCCTTGTTTTCTATCAACACCCACAGCAGCTTAAACTGAATGGGGGTAAGCTCGATGGCCGCTTGAGTATAATACGCCTGCTGCTGTGCGCGGTTGAGATAAAGAGCGCCACAACTCAATTCGCTATTATTCAGGTGCCTGTCGTTGGTGACCAAACTGCGCCGCAACAATGCCTCAATGCGCAACATCATTTCGGTAAAGTTAAATGGCTTGGGCAGGTAGTCATCTGCCCCTTTGCGATACCCTTCTATTCGCTCTTGTTCTGCGCCCGATGCGGTGATCATCATCACCGGTGTTTGTTTAATTTGTCGCAACTGGTTTAACAACGACAAGCCATTGAGTGTGGGCAGTAAAATATCCAGTAAGATAAGGTCGAAGGTGTGCTGAAGGGCAGTGAGTAAGCCTTGTTCGCCATCGAATTGCTGCTCAATGTGAAACCCTTCTTTAGTCAGCAACTTTGCAATTTGATCACTCAAGGTAATGTCATCTTCAATGATAAGTACACGCGTTGCAGACATGATGGCAATTACATCCTATAAAATAATGCTGTAATGATATTGATTATCATTTATGTATTCAAGGGCGATCATGCTGCGTAAGCACCCTGGGTGGCTTCTGCGACCAATAACGTTCGATATTGATCAATAACCTGCTTATAGCTGGCTGCTAATGCGGCTTCTTGTTTTCCTTTAAATGGAAAATGGTTAATCACGTGATACACCTGAGATTTGTGTTTTTGACCGTGGCGCAATAGGTACTTAATAAAGTGAGTGTATTGGGTGACACCACAGCCCATGTATTTCGTCAGTCGGCGCTGCTCAATGGCATAAATGTCAGAAATTTTAATGAGCGCCAAACACAAGCCCAATGCTTCTACTGGATCACAGGCTGATTTGTGGCAGCTTGCTGCCACAGGGCAATAGTCGCACAACTTTTGTATATCAGACCGCAAGCATTGCATAACAGGGTTAGCCCGCCGTTGAGAGGTGGGGGCAGATATCCCAGCTTGTGCCAGCCATGGTTCATTGTGTTGTAAAAATTGGTAGTGGCAACTCAGCAGTTTGCCCAATTGGGCTTTGTCGGCAAAGGATTTTAGCTCCCTTACTGTGCGCCAAAACTGCTTTAATGTACGTTCACCATTACTACAAATTCTGTCGACAATGTTTTCTTGATATAACAGGATGAGCGTCATTATTTTTTTGTAAATGATAACTATTTGCGTTTATGGTATCGCTAAATTGAGTTAGGAACAAGCCTCAGGGAGACAATGACACTGGTTGGTTTAAGCCCACGCCCAACAGCAGCGCCCTCACTTCAGCGCTATGAACAGAAGGAGTCAGTGCTAGTAGTTGGGTGACGAAATCATGTGACGTGACACTGTGTATGCCAGGTTTGTTCTGGGCAAATAACTGGTTCAAGGCAGTGAGGATTACCTCATCACCTACCAAGGCTCGCAATTTGGCAAAAACAAGAGTCGCGCGAGAATATACATCGGCCGAACGTGTGGCATCAATAATCGCTTTGGGTTGCTCTAACTGGCCGCGTAATGAGTACTCGTAACGGCGTTGTTCATAGTCCACAAGCGCTTGCATAGCGTTTTGACCAAACCGCTTTTCAATCAATACTAACTCTACGTACTTCGCCAAGGATTCAATTAAAAACGAGCCGTCTTCTTCTACGCCATAGCCCAATGTATGACCAAACCATTGGTGAGCAACTTCGTGTACGGTTCGCCGGTATCGTTGATCAAAACCTGCATCTTCGGCCTTGTTGGCTCGAATCGCTAATCGGTGAGACATCAAGATAACTTGCGGCAGGGCATAACCACTGAGGCCAATTTCTGGTACAAAAACGATAGACAAATCGCGATGAGGGTAAGGCGTGAGCTTGTTCTTAAACCACACGAGTGTATCAGCCACCGCATGCTGATGAATGGTTTCAGCTTGAGAGGGCGTTTTACCAGAGAGTTGTTCACTCAAGCCGATAAAATGCACGGCTGTAGCGTGGTCATCAGTGATTATTTCACGGGTGTGAGTTGCTTGTACCGATGCTATCCAAACAGGGGTATTGCGAATCGGGTGCTGGGTTTCAAATTCAATATAGCGCCTATCTCCTTGTTGCCACTCTTTGATCTTTTCTCCTTGTGCTACCAATGAATGAGTGATTGGCGCTGAGACCACACTATGTATGTTGATAGGGCGTGCGTTTTGTTGGGTTTTCGGTGGGAATACATCAAAACTACTTGGCTGTGCCATAGCTAAATTCGGCAAACTAAATTCGGCACGTGTGACAGTATCACGCAGGGTCAATTGGCGATTAAACCCCACATACGGTAATAATGGCATACCGCGTAAATAGCTAAATTCAGGCAAGAGTATTTGGTGTCCAACCGGTAGCCAATAGGCTGCACTAGTCAGGTTTATTTGTGCTTTTACATGTAGGCTATCGGTGGGCTGCAATGGCGTGTTTAACGCAAATTCATGCTGTTTTAGCTCGCTATCGGTATGTACAAGTGTGCCGCCGTCCAGGGTCAGCTGAGAAGGTTCGAATCCGGGAAAACTGCCGATAAGAACTTTTGTAATAGCAACCTGACTTACATTGGTCAGTTGCATATCGAAGCGCAGTTGAGCGCTGCGCAGATGAGGATGAAAATCTACCTCTGCATCGAGATAGGTGAGCACAGGCTGAGGTTGGTCTTCCCAATGTTGGTATTGTTTCTCGTACTCAGCACGCAGCGCGTATTGCGCATCTTTGGACATGAGCGGTTTTTCACTTTTCAACACAAAGTGAAAGGTCAGCAGTGTTGTTATGACTAACCCCAAAGCGCCATAGCCCGCAAATGGTAAATGCCGCCACTTTTTTGTGGTAAACCCTGTACCGCGGTGGCTAACCAGAGACGCTAACGTGAGCAGGGCCACAGCAATCACAGCCCACACCAATAAGTAGGGCCAAAATGTCGCGTCGCTTCTGGAAAATCCAATCAGGTAATCGGCAGGTTGAAGGGGTGTGCCGGCAATGTCGAGAAGCGGATGAGTGATGCCTGCCAAGTTAAGCGTTGGCGTAAACTTCACTATTAAGAATAGTAACCCGATGCCGCCAGCAATCAATGACCGTTTGAAAAGGTGGTGCATGGCCAAACAAAGCCACCCAAAAAGTAAAATTGGTATGCCAGCCTTTGAGAGTAAAAGCCAATAGGTACTCATTTGGATTTGGCTGCCAACCACGAGTTGAGCGAATAACGTCGCCAAGGCTGTGGTGATGATTAACATGAGCCAGCCGATACTTAATGTAATGACCTGTGTGCTGATAAGTTGAAGGTTAGTGACAGGTGTAGCAGCAGTTAGTTCGGCAAATCTATGACGTTGCTGTTCCCACCCCAAGTGCCAGCTCCACAGCGCCATCAACATACAACCCGCAAATGGAAGAATATCCCAGCAGACTCTGTTCAATGCATCAATACTCATTGGTTCAATCACCGAGCCTGGCTCGGCATAGGCAATACCCGCCAGTACTTCTGAAAACACCACGCCGCCGTAAAAGAGGATAATCAACGGGAAAACGCGATAGCGCGTCACCCGTGAAAGACACTCGCTTAGTTTGGATTTTTTCTCCTCGTTAATCTGAGTAGCTGGCGCAACCAATGCTCGCCAAAGTACCAATAGACTAAAGAGTAACCAGCTCATTCGATTGATAATAAGTGCAAATGAAAAGTGCCAGTACTCGGTTGCGTTGGTGAATTGATCGAAAATAGCGGTAAAGCCCATAGGATCGGCGAACAAAAACACATGATAAAACTGGCTATTGAGAATTTTACTGCCAGCCAATATGGGGGAGCCGGTTATTGAACCCAGCATGACGTATCCAACCCAACACAGGGCGAACAGAGCATAACTGGATAGTGCTGAATGAAAATACTGAGCGGCAACAAGGGCGAGTGCGCTATAAATAAAGCACGCAGGGAGCATCAGCACCAACAGGTTCTTAAGCCCTGTAGATATGAGAGTTTGGTTAAAGAGTGGATGAGACGACAATATCCAGCATTGCAGAATTAACGCCAGTGAGCACAGCAATGACGTTAAACTCAATAAACCGATAAATTGGTTGAGCCTACGAGTGAATAACGTGGTGGGTACAGCGTCAATCAACGCTTGCATACCGCTAAGTCGGTCTCTTTGTAATAACGTTGGTGTGAGCGCCCCTATCACAATCGGCAACGTCATCATGGTAACCGTAATGTTTAACAGCGTAAGGCGTTTTGCCAGTTGTATATCGTCTGCTGATAGCCCCTGCACCAATAAACCGGAAAGTCCGGGCAATCCGAGAAAACAAAGCCAGACTACAGGTTGGCGAAGATAAAAACGCCATTCATTAAGTAACAAGCTTGGGGTTAACATACGGGTTGCTCCTGCTGAGTAAGCTCATAAAAATAACGATCTTGCAGGGTCGCTTTTACCAAAGAGGCATCTGGGGAAGGGGCAGAAGACGCAAATACACGCCAGATAGCCTGACCAAAGTGATAATGCTCACCCAACAAAATGCCTGATTCTGGGTAGGTGGGTGTTTCCCACACGTGGTTTTCCATTGGCGCAATGAGGTTGGGCATAGCGCCGTTATCGACAATTTGCCCCTGCATCATCAGGGCTGCGTGAGGGCAAAGATGTTCAATGTCTTCAACAATATGTGTAGACAGCAACACCAGTTTCTCTTCACTAAGGTTGATGAGCACACTGTGTAAACGTTGTCTTTCTTGAGGATCAAGCCCTGCCGTTGGCTCATCCATAATCAAGAGTTTTGGGTCACCCAATAAGGCTTGCGCAATCCCAAAGCGTTGTTTCATTCCGCCCGAAAAACTGCTGACACGTTTGTTGGCATGTTGTGTGAGATTGGTGATTGCTAGCAGTGATTCTATTTGACGTGTTGCGTCTGCCCGCGAGATTTGTTTAAGGGCGGCAATATGGTGTAGCAATGCCACACAACTCATATGAGGGTACACACCAAAAGATTGGGGCAAATAACCCAGTTGCTCGCGCAAACTTTGTGGCTGCGATAATACGTTTATACCATTGAACGTGAGGTTACCGGTATCAGGTGTTTGCAAGCAGGCGATTGTGCGCATCAGGCTTGATTTACCCGCGCCATTGGGGCCGAGTAAACCAACCATGCCAGAGGGCATCGACAGTGTAATGTTATCGAGCGCTTTGGTGCCGTTGGGGTAAGTTTTACTCACTTGGTTTAGCGTTAACATAGAAAACCATCCTAGTTGTATGTGATAACGCCACCATAAGTAGCCGCAGTGGGACTGAACAGCGAACCATGACCAACGTCGCGATCAGGGTGACAAAGGGCGCTCTTAAACCCAAAGTCATGATGAAAGGCGATAAAGCGGGCTGATTTTACTTTCGTCATTAAATTGCGTACTTTCGTCATCCACAAGATGTCAGGCGCAGCAAGTTCAGGCAGGCTGATACGAAAAATAGCGTTTCTTAGCAATTAATTAGGAGCACAGACGATGGCGAAGGATGTACGTGAGAATGGGGTGTTACTGATGCCCATTTTTGCAGCTGTGTTGCTCGAAGCTTTTATGCGTTATCAGTCATATCGAATAACAGATGTGGGTTTACTGTTTCGCACTCATGGCCAACTTTTATTGGAAATGCTGCCTTATTTCTTCGCGCATTATCTTGCGTGGCATGGGAGAACGTTAAAGGCATTGAGCGTTTGGTTACTAGGGTTTGTTGTTTATCCTTTATTTATTACCATTTTGGCTAATAGTTACCATGCCTTTAACGCTTGGCATTTACTTGGTATGCAAGGTTTTTTATTTGCAGGCTGTGCTAGTGGACTCTGGTTTTTACATCGTTGGGTAGGGCGAATGAGTCACGGCCCTAAAAGCTGGCTAGTGGCGTTATTATCGTTGGACACCATGGTTGCGGTAAGTTTGGTGATATGGACGTTTATGACAGCAGGGATCTTTCTGCATAACGAAAATCCTATGGTCAACCAACCGCTTGCCATGATCATCGATTTTGCACAAATCGTTGAAGAATTTACGCTTTTTGCGCAGTATTTCTGGCAGTTGAGTATGATGGCATTAGCCCTGTTTTTTGTGTACTGGTTTAATCGCTATGTGTTAATTAGACGGTTGTTAGCAGTGCAGGGCGTAATCCCATTTCTCGTGGGTGGGCTGGCGTTTATCTTAATTGTTAGCGCGCCTATTAGCAGTTTGCTATTACTGTTGCCGCTGAATAATGTAGCCGACTTTACACTGATCCCTTCTGAGAATCACAACCCTCTTGACCCGTTTAACTACCAACTGACTTTTTGGTTATTGGTGTTCAGTACGCCTATCATTCTCGCCTTTGAGCGCAAGACCCAAGACGCAAGATTAGCTGATATAGCCCGCCAGCAAACCCGCACTGAACTGCAACTATTACAACAACAAGTGAACCCCCACTTTTTGTTTAATACACTGAATAACTTGTATGCGCTGTGTCTTGAGACGTCACCTCAAGCGCCTGATATGGTTGAAAAGCTAGCAGGGCTCTTACGTTACACCGTATATCAAGGGCAAAAAGAACACGTTTTGCTTAGTGATGATATTGGCTACCTGCAAGATTATCTCGCACTACAACAACTTCGCTATACCGAAGATTGTCAGTTCCATTGTCGCTGGCCTGAGCACGCTGAACAGGTGGAAATACCGCCATTGTTGCTCATTATTATTGTTGAAAATGCGTTTAAGCATGGGATTGAAAAAGCCCCAAAGCCCTCTGAATTACGCTTGCATATTGAGTTAATAGATAACACATTGGCGCTTGAATGTGTGAACCCGTTACCTCTGACCACAGAGGCCGAAGTTACAACGAGTTCGTTACTTGAACATGATAAGGCTGAGGGAGGGCTGGGATTGGACAACCTTAAAAGGCGGTTAGCTCTGCAATTTGCAAACAAACATTCTCTGGTTAGTGAGGCCCGCGACAACACTTGGTATACCCGTTTAGAAATGGAGTTAACAAGGGTATGTTAAAGGCCTTGATTATCGACGATGAACCACTGGCACATCGCGTCATTCTGCACCATCTTAATCATCATAACGATGTAGAGGTGGTGAAGCAGTGTTATAACGCTACCGAAGCCTTGGCATGGTTGGCATCTCATCAGGCAGACGTACTGTTTTTAGACATCAATATGCCCATGCTCAACGGTATGGACATGCTCAAAGTACTCGCTAATCGACCACAAGTTGTGATTGTTAGTGCATATCAAGAGTACGCCTTGGAAGGGTTTGAACTTGATGTGACCGATTATCTCCTTAAGCCAGTAAGTGCAGAGCGCTTAGGTGCGGCGTTGGAGAAAGTGCGAAATCGATATTTACTTGAACACACTCAGGCTCAAACTCAAGCAGGCCAAATCCACGCTCAAGCCCAAGCCCAAGTCGAACCAGAGCCGCGCCATATTGTGGTAAAAGTGGACCGCGAAGTACGACAAATATCACTCAACGACATTGATTATCTTGAAGCCTATGGTAATTACGTAAAAGTATGGCAGGGGCAGCAAATGGTGCTGGCGAACAGCACACTCAAAAAGCTGGTGGCAGAATTGCCACAAGGGCAGTTCACGCAAATTCACAAGTCTTTTGTGGTGCGTAATTTGGCTGTCATAGGGAAAGACACCGAATCTGTGATCTTGCAGCGAGACGTAAGGTTGAAAGTAGGAAAGTCTTTTAAACCTGTGCTTAATTTGTTGTTACCCATTCCTAATTAACGCTCAGTTACTGTCGCAAAAATAATCGAAATTCACCTTGTGTTTGCAGGAATGTTACCTAACCTTAACTTAATCAATTAAGTTTTGTGAGTTGGGCTTCTGCCTCAAGGATAAACTATGCGACGTTTTTTTCTTATCGCTATGGCGATATTCAGCTCGGCTGCATCGGCTAACTCGGTCAGTGTGTCGTCTCCTGACGGTCAGATTCGCTTTTCATTTAACGATGACAAAGGCTATGCCCAGTATACGGTGCATTACAATAACGTTCTGGTGATTCGGCCCAGTAGACTCGGGTTTGGCTTTCAACATGCTACGCCATTGTATCGGCATTTAGCGTTGTCTGAAGCATCGCGAAACAGTGTGAATATCACTTGGAAACAACCTTGGGGCGAACAACGGGTTATTCGCGATCATCACAACGAACTGACCGTACGCTTTACCGATCAGAAAGTGGAAAACAACAGCTTTACCGTAACAGTGCGTGTTTTTGATGACGGTGTGGGCTTTCGCTACCACGTAGAGGCCGATGGCGAGCGGATTATTACACGAGAAATGACCGAGTTTTCGATAGTGGACTCGCACACCGCGAAAGCCTTTTGGATCCCAGGCCAAGGTTACGATAGACAAGAGTATTTGTATCGCGAAACGCGCGTGCAAGATGTAGGGCTGGCAAGTACGCCTATGACAATCAAGTTAGACTCTGGTGTGCACCTGGCTATCCATGAAGCCGCCTTAGTCGACTATGCGGGAATGAGCTTGAAATGGCAGCAGTTGGGCCGTTTTGAAGCCGAGCTAGCGCCGCGCGCTGATGGCAGCAAGGTGAAAAAATCAGGTAGTTTTGATACGCCGTGGCGCACCATTCAAATTGCGCCTAATGCCACGGGGTTAATTAATAGCTATCTCACGTTAAACCTCAACGAGCCGAACAAGCTCGGCGACACCTCATTTATTAACCCAGGCAAGTACGTTGGTATTTGGTGGGGTATGCACATTCAAAAATACACTTGGGGCTCTGGAGACAAACACGGCGCGACGACGGAAAACACCATGGCCTACATGGATTTTGCTGCCGAAAATGGGTTTGATGGCGTGCTGGTGGAAGGATGGAATGTGGGTTGGGATGGCGATTGGATCCAAAACTCTGAGCTATTTTCATTTACCCAAAGCTACCCCGATTTTGATATTGAAATGGTCGCAGAATACGGACGGAAAAAAGGCGTGAAGCTGATAGGTCATCACGAAACATCTGGTGGCATTACCAACTATGAAAAACAAATGGAAGACGGTTTTGCACTTTATGAAAAGCTAGGCGTAGAGCAAATTAAAACCGGTTATGTGGCACATGGGCAAACCTTAAAGCGCGAGGATGAAGCAGGTGTGATGCGGTTTGAATATACCGACAGCCAGCCTGTGGTAAACCACTTTATTCGCAATGTTTCTACGGCTGCTAAGTACCATATTTCAATCAACACCCATGAATCGGTGAAAGACACGGGCCTGCGCCGTACCTATCCAAATTGGATTGCACGGGAAAGTGCCCGAGGGCAGGAGTACAACTCAGGTTGGGCCGCGCCTAATCCGCCTAATCATATTCCTATGCTCGCCTTTACCCGTATGCTTTCTGGCCCGATGGATTTTACCCCAGGCATTTTTGACTTGGATTACCCGCCAATAAAAGGCGGTACAGAAGAGCATGGCAGGGTGAAATACATGCGTCCACAATCAACCATTGCCAAGCAATTGGCGGAATATGTGGTGATATATAGCCCCATTCAAATGGCGGCAGATTTGCCAGAAAATTATCTCGCTAAACCCAAACCATTCCAGTTCGTTAAAGACGTGCCTACCGATTGGGAAAAAACAGTGGCACTGCAAGGCGAAGTGGGAGAGTTTGTGGTTATCGCCCGTAAAGAAAAGCAGCATCGACACTATTCAGGCAACGATTGGTATTTAGGCGCTATTACCAATGAAGATGCGCGTACTATCACGGTGCCATTGGATTTCTTAGAACAAGGGAAAACCTTTGAAGCCCAAATTTATCAAGATGGCAAAAAGGCTGATTGGCGCACCAACCCTTATGATATTGCTATAAGCAAGAAAACGGTATCGAGCGCAGATACGCTAAGCATCCCGCTTGCTGAAGCGGGGGGCGTAGCGATTCGGTTTAAAGCGTTGTAATACGCAACTATGTCATGAGAAAGGAGCTTTATTCGCTCCTTTTTTGAATACAAATTTACAGTTTGATTTGAACGCTCATGCTCACGCGGGTGCCATATTCTTCTAATTTCATCAACACCGACGCGTCGCCTGATTTTCCGTAACGGGCTTTTACTTCATTGAATAAATTGTAGATATCTAGTCTGAGTTTCACGTTTTCCAATGAATAGGCCAAACTTGCATCGACACTGGTAAACGCATCAACCCAAATATCTGCATTGTTGGAGGTGTCTTTGTCTTCGAGATAGTCGCTGCGGTAGTTGATGTTAATTGCACCTTGTAGGCCGTCGATCCCCCACACCCAGCGCAGATTACCAGAGACTTTTGACGCGCCTTCGATTGGAAAGCGGTAGGTATGTCCGTTATCTACATAGCGGCCTTGATGGTCAACCAAGGTGATAGAACCTGATAACAAATTGTCGGTGAGAACTGGGCCGGTTGCAAAAGCATGCGTGGCGCTAAGCTCAATGCCCTTCACACTGGCGTTGTTGTTATTCGAAGGCGACAGCAAGGAGTAATCTAGGCCATTGTAGCTGAGCCTGCTTTCTCTCGAAATAATGTAATCATCCAGATGTTTGGCAAACACCATTGCACTGCCGTTCAGGCTTTCACCTGAGTAATTGATTGAGGTTGTTATATTCAGCGCTGAGATTGGCGTGAGATATGGGTTGCCGCCTTCTGCATAAGGCAAGCCGCTGGAGTTAATGTGTAACTTGGGGTTGAGATCAGCATAATTGGGGCGAGCGATGGTTTTACTGATACTCCCTCGCCACTGCCATTGTTCGGCGATTTGCCAGTTAGCACTCGTCGCCGGAAGCCAATAGTGATAATGACTGCGCGTGTTGACAGGTGACAGGGTAGTATTGTCACTCGCAGTGATTACCCCATAGCCATTCGATTCACTTATTGTACTGCTTAACCGGATACCCGAAACCCAAGTGACATCACCAAAATAACCGTTGATATTGGCATACCATTCGTGACTGCGTACCTGTACTTGATAGCTATTGAGCTTATCGTTTTCCTGTAACTCGCCAAAAACTAAGTCGCTGGCAAAAGGTTGCAATAAGGTTTTGCTCGGTAGTAACCAGTCGCTGTTTACATTGCCCGTAAAACTGGCCTCAAATTGGTTCGGTAGCGAGGTGTACCAATACCGGTTGTGAACGTCGAGGGCGAGCAGGGCGGCTTTGTCGATACTGATATCTTGACGAAAGTAATCGTGGGCCAATCTTGAATACAGATAACCCGTATCGATTTGCCAGCGCAAATGCGGGGGTGACAACGAAACAGAAAAACCTATTTCATCTACTGAGTTGTCAACAGCTAACTGACGCTGACTCACTCGGGTAACCGCGGCAAACTGAGAGGTATCGATAGGGGCAGAGTCGAGTTTAAATTCGGTTAACGCACGCGGTTGTTGAGCAAACGACAGGTCTACTGGCTGTAACGCTACTTGAAGTCGGGTAATGGGCGTGGTGGTGTCGCTGCCCGCACGACTAATGCTGACAAAAGGTGACACGGACAAAGCATAACCAGAGAGGTTATACAGCAATTGACCATCGACTTGCCACGTATTGTGCAAGTAATTCAGCCCAGATATTTCTCGTGAAGACTTTACGTCAGCTTGAATAAAACGCACTGACTCAAGCGCTTTATTCCCAGCGTTGACCGACCCTTCTTCAGCATACTCACTCAATGGGTTTAAGCCTAACCTGTGCTCGTCGAAGTCGAAATTGGTATCGGAGTACAGCCAACGCAGTTGCCAGCTATTCGACGAAGATGGTTGCCAGTGCAGGCCCAAATAGTGACTCAAGCGCGAACGGTCTTCATTTTCAATGGTCAGCGCAGCTCCGCCTGTGGGTACCAATACGTCGTCAGCAAGGTTGTCGTAATGATAAATATCCAGCGCCCCGCCGTTTAAACCCCAGTTCCATGTTTCGTATTGATATTGTCGCTGAGTTCGTTTTTGAAAGCTCAGTGTAGATAGCACGCCCAACGTGCCAGCTTGGTTACGCCAGTGGCTGCTCAGAGTAAAGCCGGGCTGCACACTAGACTCGCCTTTAAGCCATGAAGCGCCAGATTTAAAGGTGATCCCATTGTTGGAAAAAAGTAGTGGGTCATCGCCTTGAATATTGGCAATGGCACCAATTGCCCCAGAAGGCATTGTTACGTCGGCCGATTTAATTAATTCAACGGCTGAGAACACGCCCGCACTTAAGGTATCGTAGCGATACAGAGTGCCTTGTTGCGTACTGTTGCGCACGTTTTCGGTATTGGCAATTCGCCGGCCATTGAGCAGCGTTTGCTGAAATTCCGCGCCTAGACCTAACGCGTTAATCGACAAGCCTTCTCCCCGATCTCGGCTGATGTTCAAGCCAGAAAACACCTGCATCGACTCTGCTAAATTCTCTGCTGGCAAGGCTTTTAACATCGCACCAATAAGGTATTCAGATTCTTGAGTACGTGCTTGTTTTAGCTGTTGAGCCAGTGTTAACGAGCGCTCATATTCATCGTCTAAGCGTTGTGTTGCGATGGATTGTATTTCACCTACCACAGTGACTTCTTCCAATCTTTGAGCTTGCTGTTGTTGCGCCGGTGGCGGTGAGGGCGCTAGGAAAATGGTGATCCCCGCAGAGTTGATTGAATAGGTGAGCGGGGTATTGGCTAGTAACGTGTTGAGTGCGGTTGTTAGGTTTGCAGTGTCAGAAAGTATCGCTTTTTTAGCTACCGCCGAATATTGATTAACCACACTGCGATTAAAGGCAACAGGGGTTTGATGGGCATCGGCTATGGCCTGTATTTTATCAGATAGCGGTAGGTTTACTTCATCAGCCAGTACTACTGAGGTTGAGCCGATAAATAAAAGTAGCGACGTCGAATGCATCTTGTGCGCGATACGGCTGAAGATGCAAAGTAACAGGAGCAATCGTGGCCGAGAAGAGTAAGACATCGCAAAGCGCTATGAATAAGAAAGTTAAGCGTTATGTGAGTATCAAGTGTTTCCATGAACCCTTGATGACAGCTTTGACTTTACTCACTTTTTTCTGAAAGCACATAACTGTCTTCATACTCGTTCAAGGATAAACCATTCACGTTGCTGATTAGCGTGAGTGCACCTTTAACGTCGTTAGTTAAAAAGCGACCACTTACTTTTATCTGTGATGTTATGTTATCGAGCAATACCGGTTTATTGCTGTAGCGAGAAAGCATGAATGCCGTTTCTGTTAACGCCATATCATCAAACGCCAACCAGCCTCGCTGCCATGATGGACTATCTTCCGATACTGTGTGCGCGGCAATGCCTGTACTATTTACGCGTACACCATCGCCTTTTACCAGCGTTGTTTTAGTATGAGTTTGGGTGTTTTCTACCGCCACAGAACCGTGATACACATCTACCCACACATTTTGCTGGGTTTTATTGATGTTGAATTGCGTACCCAACACGGTAACCAAGCTTTGCCCAGTACTCACACTGAACGGGCGGCTTTCATCGCGCTTGACCGAGAAGAAGGCTTCGCCAGTGGTAAGTATGGCCACGCGTTTATCTTTGTATTCTGTAAATACCAGTTGGGAATGGGCGTTTAGGTTGACCTCAGAGCCGTCACTTAGGGTGACAAGAGTGGCTTTTTCTACCTGATAGGTATGAGACTGAGTTGCCGCAATGTGGCCAGATTGTTCAGGTTGAGTGGGGAGTGAGGCATATTGCCACACCATGCCAATACTGACTAAGCTAACAATTAAAAACGACGCTGCAATGGCCCAAATATGCTGAGTGCGTTTATCCAATAAGCGCGTGTTTGCTGTGGTAGGTGAGCTTTGAGCAATACTATTTTTGCCCTCGACACCTCCTGTGTTTTCAATATTTTTCAATGCGGCAAGCAACGCATCGTCTTGCCAAATTTGGCGAGAAAGCGAATGTTTAGCATCGTCTTCAGGTGTGTTAGGGGGCAAAGCTGTCATTGATGTTTTAACCTACATTACTCATTCTATTTGAGACGCCATGCGCATCTTAAAGGGGACAATTTTTCTCGGCGTAGCGTTTTTCAACGGCTTGTTTTAAGTCGTCAAGGGCGCGAGAAATGTGCTTTTTTACCGCCTCTTCCGACATCCCTAAATCCTGTGCTATTTGCTCACGCGATTCTCCGTGTAATCGACGGCGTATAAAAATAGCTTGGCGTTTGGCAGGCATCGCAGTCACAACGGTTTGATATAACTGCACGCGTTCCTGGTGTTCGAGCAGGGTTTCAAGCGCAATGGTTTCACCCGTTGACTCATCGGGCAGGCTTTCTGGCTGTTTTTGATACTCGCGCTGAAAATCAATGATTAGGTTTTGTGCAATGCGGTATCCGTACGCGAGCGGATTGTCGATGGTGTCGTGCCATTCGCGGCCTAACACTTTTAACAATAGCTTTTGGAACACATCTTCTACATCAGACTCTTGCGGCACTGATTTTCGAATAAAGCCTTTTAGCGCATTTTGATTCGCAATAAAGCACGTGACCAACGCGCGGTTGGTATCGGTGTTAATTGTACGGCTGGCATCCTGCGTTGCGGGCATAAATTAGCGGCCTAAAATTCGACTTATTTAATATAAGACGCGCATTGTAACCCCAAGGGGAATAAAAGTTTCATGACAATTTGATGACAGTTAACCAACTGAAATATGTAATAAAAGTTTCACACAAAAAGATGTCCCCCCAAGAGATTTTCTATCGTCCTGATACGCGAAACGACAACAACGTCATATTTTTATAACGCTTATTGGAACACCACAATGAAGAAAATGATTTTCGCGCTTTCGCCCATCGCATTGGCAATGGCTGCATCAACTGCATTCGCACAAGAAACACAGGTTCAAGAAAAACAGGCACCTGAAGACCAAATAGTTGAAGAAATTGTAGTCACAGGTAGCTATGTAAAAAGTTTAGAAAAGGCCATTGATATCAAACGTGACACCGTGGGGTTCTCTGATTCTATCGTGGCGTCGGATATTGCAGACTTCCCTGAACAAAACTTGGCAGAAGCGCTACAGCGTATGCCGGGTGTTACTATTGAGCGTAACAAAGGTTTAGGCCAAAAAGTTAACGTACGTTCATTGCCAAACGAGTTTACGTACGTGTCTATTAATAACTTAGCTACCGCATCAGGTAGTGGTGGTCGCGACGTTGAATTTGATATGTTCGCGTCAGAAATCATTCAAAGTGTAACCGTAAAGAAATCGCCTACAGCGGCGGATGAAGAAGGCGGTATTGCGGGTAACGTATTGATCACTACCGCGCGTCCGTTTGATTACATGGGGCAGAAGTTAGTGGCTTCAGTAGAAGGCGCTTATAACGATATTTCAGAAGAAACCGACCCTAAGTTTTCTTTCTTAGCCAGCAATACCTGGGATAAGTTCGGTGCATTGGTGTCGTTCTCCTATTCACAGCGTACCAACCGTACCGATGCCAATTCAGGTATTGATTTTCGTCCATTATCACGTTGGTTAACTAAATCAGGTAGCGGCCAGTGGCAGGCAGATCAAGCTGCAGAAGTACTTGAACGTGATACTGGCATTACTATTAACGATCGTAGCGACAGCGATGAAACCAGCCGTGTGGTGTTTATCAACAAAGACGGTAACCGCGCCTATTTGAACGACCAAACGAAGTGGGGCGCAACCACGTCATTGCAGTACAAGCCTTCACAAGACCTTACTCTGACCTTTGATGCCATGTTAGGTAACTTTGATGATCACGAAGACGAATACGATGCAGCCGCTTATGCCGCGTCGAGCATCAGTACACTTGAAAATGTAAATGCCTACGACAGCACCACGTTAGCGGACTACGGTATCACGGTATTAACCGATGTTGACTACGCCGCTACCCAGCATGAGTTTTTGAGCAAAGAAAACAGCTACGACACTGATTACAGCCAATACAGCCTCGACTTAGATTGGCGTTGGGGCGAATGGGATGTGAATGGTTTAGTAGGGTACTCAGGTGCTGAAAAAGACGCTGAAACCACTAACTTAAAGCATACCGCTTATGCACCTTCACGCACTCGCTATACCAATACAGGTGCTGAGACTATCCCAAGTAGCAATGCCGATACTATCGACATGTTCAATAGCCCAGAGGCATACAACTTTGATTATTATGAAGTACAACGCGAAGCGATATCTGACGACAAATATGCCGCTCAGTTAGACTTGAGCCGTCATCTCGATCTGGAATTTATGCCAGCATTATCGCATGTACACTTTGGTGTGCGCTTTACTGATAAATCAAAAGAGCGCGATTATGGCAGCAAGCGTATTACCGGTACCAGCGAAGACGATTCTTCATGGTCAGGCACACGCGTGTTGAGCGACAGTCAATTGAGCACATTATCGCAACTGACTGGCGGTAGTGGTTTCTTAAATGGCGTAGGCGGTAAATCTGAATGGAGCCAAATCTCTAATGCATGGGCGCGTAAAAACATGCGTTACGACGGCTTCTATGTGGATTTCACACCTAGCGAATATTACCGAGTAGACGAAGAAGTGATGGCGCTGTATGCCATGAGCAACTTCGAGTTTGATATTGCTGATATGCCAGTTACCGCTAACGTTGGTGTGCGCTACGTAGATACATCGGTACTGTCGTTCGGTTATCACCAGGTTCAAAACGACGACGGCTCAACCGGTTACACGGCTAAACCCGTATCGAAAGAAGGGAGCTACACAGAACTGCTTCCTAGCTTCAACCTGACCATGGACATTACCGACGAGTTGTTGTTCCGTGCTGCTGCGTCGAAAACCTTAATGCGCCCAGCGCTAACCGACCTTGCTTATAAGCGCACGGTGAGTTTGAACGAGTTTAAATACCGTGACGGTAACCCAGATCTCAAGCCTACGTATGCTGACCAATGGGAAATGGGCTTGGAATACTACTTAGAAGAGGGCGGTTTATTTGCTGTGTCTTATTTCGAAAAAGAAATCGAAGGCGTAGTGCGTGAAACCCTAACTGGTGTGGTAGAAGGCGTAACCAAGTACAACGATAACGGTACGGTAGATGGCGTTTACGACTTCGACGTTTACCAAAAAGTAAACGCAGAAGGCGCGTACGATGTGAGTGGCTTTGAGTTTATCGCACAAATGCCCTTTGGTCGCTTCCACGAATCGCTGCAAGGCTTTGGTATCAACGCTAACTTAACCTTGTTGGATACCTCACTCACCGGTGCATCTGACTTAGGTATTCCGACACCACCAGAAGGCTTGGCAGACCAAACCTATAACGTGACCGTTTACTTTGAAAACGACACATTCGACGCCCGTATTTCGTACAACTACAAAGACAAATACGTAGAGTACATCGAGCGCGACATGTACCCAGTGTATCGCGACGAGTACGGCCAGTACGACGTATCAATGGGTTACAAGGTATCAGAGCAATTCAAAGTGACCTTAGAAGGGATCAACATCACCGACGAAGTGACAAAGGGCTATACCATCAATCCAGCGTTCCCAAGTATGTATGAAATGTCAGGACGTAGAATCACGTTAGGTGTGCGCGGTAACTTCTAAGCAACATTCAAGGCATTGTTGCCGTTTGGTTTTAGCGAAGCGGGAAGGGAATCTCGCTCTCGCTAAAACATCATAGATAAGTGTACCGAGGCAAAAAACGCTCGGTTTGTGCATTAAAACGCCAAACGAACCACAAGAGCGAATTTTGCATTGCAATAACAATAAAAATAAGTACACTTGTCCGCTCTTTCGGTCGGTGTGTGGCGCAGCTTGGTAGCGCACTGTCATGGGGTGTCAGGGGTCGGAGGTTCAAATCCTCTCACACCGACCAACTTCCTCACCCTTTTCAAATAGTTACGATCATCTGGCTCTACCCCATAAACGGGGGATCAGCATTCACCTTACACGATTGATAACACCATCCCATCCACAATGGGTCATCACTCTTATTCGATAATTTTCAAAGTTTCTAAAACCATACGCTCTTCTTGATATCATTTCCATTTTGGGCTCTACCCCATAAACGGGGGATCAGCGATTGATAACACCGCTTGAGTTTACTTTTTTATTCTTCTATAAGTTCATCTAGACTCGCTTGCGCGTCGCTAATTCTTAATTCCTTATCACCAGGCTCGAAATAATCATCTGGCAGGTTTTTAATAGCCTCGATGTATTTATTTAAGTATTCAATAGAACTGGCATTATTTCCCATGTTTTTATCGATCTCTGCCAAGCCTAAATAAGTCGAAGCGAGGTAGTCTTGGTACACATAATAAATTTCTCCTGAACTTAATTGATTTGAATTTTCACTTCCTGAAGAAATCAATTTATTTAAATTTTCCATTACTTCAAGATAATTGCTTCTGGATTCCAAGAAATGCTTTTCTTCTAAATTTATTTCAGCCAAACTTAAAATACTCACAGTAAAATTATAAAGGCTATTTTCAGAATAAAGATCAGATTTGTTTTTAAAAATATCAATGCTCTTTTGATAAAAATATTTTGCCATGCTGGGATTTTCAACATCTTCATATATCGTACCTATCGAGCTATATGCAAGGTGTAAATACTCAATATTGGTAATATCTATCCTTTGGTTTTCTATCATTTCGATAGTTACAAACTCTAATTCTTTAAAATTCTCAAGTGATTCTTCGTATTCCTCATTTGCATAATAAAAGTTTCCAAGAGAAACGAGTGACATCTGATATGTAGAGCTATCCCTCATATTACTTTTATCAGAATAATATAACTCGCTTGCAATTTCTTTTGCTTGAATTATTAATTTTGACGATTCTAATGAGGGTTTTGAATCGTTAAAGCTCAACACAAAAAAGCCAAATATGGATTTCTTTGCGGACAGCTCTCTTTTTATGTTTTTGTTTGAAGGGTCTTTTAATGAAGAGTTTTCTAAAATAATTAATGCTTCTTTGTAATATTTATTAAAATCAGCCTCATTGCTCTTAGATGCTGAAAAAAGAGCAAGCTCCTTATACGAATCGGCGACTACATAAGAGTATTTATATGGCTTATCTCTGAAGGATTTACAAGTATCAATACTTTCTAAAAAGATATTTTCTGCGTTGATGTCATCACTATAGTAAGTGGTGTGTTCGTTGAGCAGTTCACAGTGTAGAATTTTTATATCGTCCGAGCTAGGAAATATCTCCCGCCAGTAGCGGATATATTCCTTGTTCTTTAAGTAAAACTCCATGCGTTTAACTGAATTTTCTTCCATACGGTAAGCATTACTTATAGACGAATAAAGAATACTTAAATTTATTATTGTATTCTCAGTATATTCCCCTTGCTCAATGACGCGTTCTAATAATTTACTTGCTTGTATATATAGTTCGCTTGCGGAGTGCCAATCCTCTCCCACTTTATCTAATAAATGGTCAGCTTTGTTTTTCAAAGACATCGCTTTTATTTCAAGTGATTCGTTACTTTCTGAGATATACCCATCTAATTTTTCTGAAATGACTGACACCTGTTGATTTAGTATTTCTTGTTTATCTATAGGGGCATAGGCAATGAGAATATCGTGTAGGTCATTGCTCATGAAATTGATGTTTTCATGTAAGTCAGAGAGTAACGTATTGGCTTTTTGATACTGATGCCAAGCAGACAATCCACTTACCGAAGCCACTACTAGAAATACCGTAAGAACAGATGCAAGAATGTACGCGTTACGTTGTTTTCGATTCGCGTTAGCCAAATCCTGGGCTTTATCTCGCGCAGTGAGCCCGAATTCAGATAATAAGTGCACCACTCATGGTTAATGGGTGACAGACGATCAACTGCCTGTTGGTGGTATTCTAAAGTCGCCAAACAATTAGAGTATTACCATGAGTTA
>NZ_JBSWYY010000040.1:0-26775 GCF_056161325.1 Alteromonas sp. ABE4_545 | reverse complement strand
AAACAAAACATTCAAAGAACACGGTTAAAGATAACCGTCAATTTCCCTTGGTAATTAGCGACTACGACAGAATCGCGTGGTAATTAAAGTACGACAAAATCGCTTGGTGTTCACAGCTGAGAAGAATTTAGCTCAAACCTAATCTGACACTGACACCAAAAAAACTGGGTAAGTGTCAGATCAGGTCTGGGCTAGTAAAAATTAAGCTTTGCCGACTCTTACTAAAAACTGATCTAGCAATTTAAATCTACTCTCCCAGCAGTTTTGGTCGATAAATCTCTGATATATCGTGTCATTAAATCGATTAGCTAAAACATGCCTTACATTTATGACAAATTCTTCCGCAGTTTTTGAAACTAGTACTGCATCGCAATTAGGCAAGTTATCAATATCAGATGTTACTACAGGCCTTTTGTTACTCAAATAAACAAAGACTTTAAGAGGGTTCATGCTTTTTGTAAGTGCGTTTTTTTTGTGCGGAACAATACACACGTCGAACTCTTTAATAACAGTATTCACAAAGCGATTTTCGACTACCCCAGGCATAATAACGTTCGAAATATTCCTAAGGCGTTTAATATCTGGATTCGCATGTGTTGAGCCCACAAGAACTACCAACGCTTCTGGCATTTCAACCGCAAGCTTTTCAATCAGTTTATCATCAATTTTTGACTCCAAGTTACCGACAAAACCAATTACCGGTCCTTGATGAGTTTGAATATGATCAATAAATTTAGCTTGATAATTGATTGAAGTAGGGTCGCGGTCACACCCATTGGGTACTAAATTCAAAAAGGGAGTATATTGTGACATCGAATCATATACTGACTTACAATTAGCAAAAGCTAAATCTGCTTTACTTAATAAGCTTTCGTAGTGCTTAGTAAGCCTAGCAATCTCGCTCTCGCTTACATTTGGCCAAGTTCTATGGTCATCCACAACATCTACAACTACTGACTTTGGCTCGAAGATATCAATTAAATCTTCTGCCAAATAGTTTTTAGGATAAAACCAAAACACAGATTCTTTTGCGGAAACGCCTTCTCTATCGAAGACTTTAGTCAAAAATTCACTATAGTCTCCCAATAGTGAAACTCGTCCAGGCATTGGAGTATCAGAATAATAAATACCTGGCTGGTGAATGAAGACATCGTATGAGAGCTTTTCCTTATCATGTTGCCCAAGCTTCTTTTCATACGTTTTTATGTAAACAGCGCGCTCTTGGGTTATAACCGCTTGCTCTCTGACTTTCTTATTCAAATCAAAGGTTGAAATAGGTGCATCGATGACTAGAACCTTTCTAACGTCATCACGCTCAGATAGCAATTTGGCAACCATATCGTGGCGACGCCCATACAACCCTGAATCATTCTGTTTCCAAAATAGGACTATATCTATACCGCTAGCCCTCGTAGGACTGACTTTCGGAACAAACGTTCTTCGCGTACTTTCCCAGAACATCTCCTGTTCACTAATGTCTATAGTGCCCTTCTTACCTAAAACTGACTTAAATATGTCCCGCAAGATTGGCTCAGCCGAGCTGTAACTATAATTAGAAAGGAATTTCTCTTTCCGCATGTTAAGTATATCGACATTAGGCCTACGATTTGCAACTGAATGAATTTGGGAAGCCAAACCATCTTCATCGATTAACTCTGCAACGCCAGCATCAACGAGTTGTTTTAATGGAACGGTATTGGAAACAAGCAAAGGCTTGCACATCGCAATTGCATCCATAGCTTTAGCAGGTAATTGGTATTTTGATGTTTCATGCGTAACATCTTGAGGCAAACACACCAAATCAGCCATTGAAAGTATCTCTGGGATAGACGAAAACGGCTGGTTTGGGATGTTAATAAGCCTACCGTTACTTAATTTATCGAGTTCACTAGTTACTCTTTTGTCAGGGGAAGTACCAACAACTACGAAAAGAAAGTTATCATCATTAATTTGAGCAACAGCCTGTGCAACTTTACCTATGCCTTTGTGAACTCGAGGAGTTCCGAAAAACATAACTACTTTGGCCTTTTCGGGAACTCCATATCGGCGTCGCACAACAGCGCTATCAAAACGAGAGGGGTCAAAAGTATTTTCGTCCCTAACATGTGGAATTTGATGACCTCCAAATTCGTTTTCCAGCGCTACATTTGAAACAATGATATCGTCCGCAAAATCGACCAAATTATGGCTTAGTTGAGTCCATTCACTTTCGTAAGGCTCCACAATATTACTGAATTTTTCAGGGAATTCGGTTAATTCAGCTAAAGGGATATTTGACTTACCTTTGGTGAAAGATAATTCATGATCGTCGATATCAATTACAAGTGGAATACCTTTACGAGCTTTGAAAAGCATTCCTAAATTAACAGATGGTAATCGCGGCTTACACGCAATCACAATATCTGGGTTATAGCGTTCTACGATTTTTTCTGCTTCTTCCTGTAACTCTGGTAGAAGTGTACCTTTCAATGAAATTACTGGAATCTTCGACTCTCTAACCGGCTCCCATATATCTTTTCCATATCGCTCAAATTGATAACCCGCAAGTACAACATTACCTACAACTCTCTGAACTGCTTCAGCAAGCATATAGGCCCTACCTAACGGGTTATGCCCAATATCCCAACTAATAACAAGTACACTTATAGGGAGCTTGGAGACACCTTTAGAAAAAGTTAGGCCTTTTCTCTTGATACTTTTCCCATTAGGCTGATAGTGAAATTTCTCTACTGGTTTCCCAACATTATCTAAATCTAAAAAGTTACCTCCCTCTAACTTTACTTGGGTGTATTCCATTAGAAATCTAAAAATGGAGGCTTGCTCAGGGAACTGTTTCGACAACTCTTTGATTTGTGAGTTCGCGTTCTTATAATCATTATTAATCAGGGCGTTACGTACGCTTTCTAGCTGCTGTTGATATTCTTCAGTCATTGTTTCTTTTCGGTAAATAAGAGCTCAGTTAATACGAAGTTAGGATTACAAGAAGTCGTGTTCAAGAATAACACACTGTACAAGACGCTTACAATTGAGCCTATATATCAGCTGCCTTCTAGAAATTTTGTTATGTCCCCTTGAAGCAACGCTAAGCTATACGTGCTTTCTAATGACTTATAGTCTTCTCGATTACAATCTCTAAGTTGCGGGACTGTCTTTTCTTTAAAAATATCGGTCTCATGTTTAAGACAATTCTCCTTCAACCAGCTATTAAAGGTTTTAGCTGATTGAGAAAAAGCATTATAATTGCGCAAGCTATAATCAACTGACAATAAGTAAATACATTCGTTTACTGACTTTATCATCGCGATCTTTTCTGCAGACTTACGTTTTTTACGTGGCTCAAATAAGATGGCCTTTCTACTTTCAATAGTTATAGCCTCATTTTGTCTATCCAAAAATACTATGTTCGTATGCTCATCAATACAAAGCAATTCATGAGTTTGTTTCATTTTCCCAAAAACTAACAAATGAATACTGAGCTCTGCTCGAAAAAAACGTCGTAAATAATTAATGAACCAAGCTAATTCAATAAAATCGTTTTCTTCATAAAGAAAAATCATTGAATAAGTGCTTATCAAATTTGAGCGTGAACCGAATTTAGCTTGTAGGTATTGACTTTCAAAGTCTTTAGTTATTACTAATTCTGCGAATGTTATGGCAGGATGTTCGGCGCTTTGACATTCACACAAAGAAGGTAAAAGCCCTAATGATGCTAGTCGTTCAGAATAAACCTTGCTATTGAATAGAGACTTATAAACCGCAGCAAGAAGTAAAGACTCTTGCGATAAATCAACAAGGTGAACATTATCAGCTCTGTTATTAAGTGCATACTGAATAAAAGAGCTTAGCTGCGTTTCACCTGTATTTAAATACAAACAATTAGTTTGTCTCTGTTCGCGGGGTATATTTTGGTATGAACTTAACGTTATCCGCTCCCTGTAGGAAATGACCGCAATCCCAACGCTGCTTTTTTGGTTTCGATAAAGGTCGTAGAGATTATCAGCTAAGAGATGATTTTCACTAAATGCATCTTTGGCTATTATAATCGTACGCGTGACATGCTGTTCTTTGTGCAACTCCTCTCTTAAGTGTTCGAATGTGTATTGGAAAGAAGGCGCCAAGGAAGGGTTCTCATGTGTGAAAAGCATTAAAGATTTCAACGCTTCACTAACGCTCGATTGATTTTGATAAAACTTTCGTACTAAAGAATTGGTCTCAGCATTAATTTTTTCTTTAACTTCAATCAAAGATGACTTTATCCAAAAAGGGATATTGTTAGTATCCATTTTTACAGCTGTAATGAAAACTCCATCACTTTCATAGTGTTTTTTGTCATCCGAACTTAAATAAGATGACCATCTTTTTACAAAAACATGCCTATTAGGTTTAACATTATCAAACCGCCCTTCAGATTTTGACTCATGATGTAAGACAACACTTGATGTAACGACTTTAGCCATTAAAGAAGTATATCTCTTAAGCTTTAAACAGAGATCTATGTCTTCTTGGCCATTAATGTAGACAGGGGAAAAACCTTCAACTTCGGCAAAATCTCTTGCCTTTACACAAATGCATGCTGCTGTGACGGCTGAAAAATCGGTATTTCTAATGCTCCTCCCTACAAAGCTTTTTGGCATACCATTATATATGCCATACCCTATACAGCTACTATGATTAAAAGTGATACCAACACTTTGTATTGTGTTATCTGGATATAGAAGTAAGGGTTGTGATGCGAAATATTTTCCAGATTGCACTGGGGATATTAATGGGGAAAGCCAACCTTTTGACACTTCGATGTCATTATTGAGGAAGACGATATAATCACCTTCACTTTTGTTAAAGCCGATATTACATCCAAAAGAAAAATTCATATTCTTTTTGAGTGAAATAACCGAAAAACCTTCAAAAAGTCTAGCAAGTTTTTTCAATACTGTTTTAGTCTGGTTGTCGGAACCATTATCTACCGCGATAACTTCTAGGATTTGCTCATCTAAATGTGTAAATATCGAACGAACACAGGCTTCGGTCAACTCCGCTTGGTTATAAACAGGAATAACAATAGACACTTTTTTTTTCTTTCGTGATTTTTCTTTTAGTACCTGCCAATTAATTGTAGCTCTCTGATGCTTCAGGATACGAAATGAAGCTATCTGTTTGGAACCAGTCAGAAACTGCTCTAAAAAAAGATAATAGGGTATATAGTATGGCGTACCTACAAAGTCCTGATGGGCAAAATCTCGCGAGCTGTGTTCAAGAAGAGCTGACAGATCCCTACTGTCATCTGTGATAAATTTAAGAGCGTTACCAATCTCTCGTGTAGAAGCCTGAGACACGAATTCAGTGGGTCTACATATTTGAGAAAACACATTGTTCTCATGAGAAAAAATCAAAGCGACCTTATCGAGTCCGCCACACGCTAATAGAAATATTCTTTCTAAAGCATTTGCCCAAGATCCATCTTGGGAATAATTTTGAACAAACATATGATCATTTTTAATGACCCAACCGGACAACTGCTTTAGAACCTTGGGCCTGAGGCTAAAGTTAGTTCCAGCGAAAAAGCCATATGCATGCCACTCTTGGTCTAAATTCGGTACATTTTTTAGTAAGTGGCTAAAATTCTCTTCATTACCGAGCATTAATTTTTTGCATGACAAATAAAAAGGTGCCATGCCGGCAAACACCACTTCTTTCCTTTTTTCAAATACATGTTCAACATGTTTCAATACACTTTTAGAAACTAACGCCTCACTAGCATATTTATTCCATGCAATATCAATATCATCTATTTCTTGTTTTACATGAAATTTTGTTACGATATCGTATGATGCCTCTAGCTCAGGAAGTAGTTTAAGGAATGGCACTATATCCATTCCTTTGTTTTCAAAAGCTCTTACTTGAACAGATAAACCTTTTCTGTTGGCGGCTCTTATCACATACTTCGAAAGTGTTTGGCTACAAGTTACATATATGTCAGCTAAAACTTCACTCTCTTCAAGATAGTCGAGGGCTTTCTCAATGTGGTTCTGATAATATAAATGACAAACAATCGCATGTCTTAGCAATTTCCTTGGCTCCATGTCACGCTAGAAAAAGCTGCTCATTCGCAATGATAAAACTGCACCAGTACTGAAAACATCCTCCTTAACGTTAGACAAATCTAAAGTAAACTTCGGGTCTTTCCCAGTACTCTTAATCATTATCTGTTTCCCCGCCTGGGCACTTAAAAACTCCATTTCCCCAACGCCTGAATAGTTTGGTTTTTCAATATTTAAATCCCAAACTACCCTTCCATCGTTTGCTTGTATTTTACACTCATTTAAAAGAAACATACCCTCTTTATTGGCGATGTCCAGCCTCAGAGAGATAATTGGGTTTCGGGGTATGTCAATATTAAATAGTTGCTCAGTAGCAGAAGCTTGGTAAGTCTGTTTTATCGTATTTTCTTCAGAGAATGCATTGGGCTCTAATGCCCAATATAAACACAATTCTGAGAGCCTTGCCTGTTGATTTTCTTTATAACTTCTTACCGTAAAGTGAGGCAGATTAATAAACTCTTCTAACGATGCTTTCTCGTTAAGGCTACCTGTATTAAAAGTAGCAGAAAAATAGGAATTGATTTCCTTAAACATACGTTGAAACAAACTGATATCTACAGAAATAGAAAGTTCACGTAATAAGTATTTAACTAGGTTTATCCTAGAAACAAAAGATTCATCTTTGGGTTGGGCGACAGAGCTAATGCCACCTAAAGTTACTACGACCCCCCTAAATGCGACTAAATCAAAAGGTACATTACTTTGATAATTCCATTCTAAGTCAATAAACTCAACATCATTGCTTGCATTAACAATCATATTTCGGGGTAATGCATCTAGGTATTTTCCGGGCAGTTTGTCAGATTGATTGTTGTCTATGCCACTGTCATATTGAAACTTTCTAAGTTCGTTTAACCAGAATTCAAACCAAGGAATGAGCTCCTCAGCGTCCCAACGCTCTTTTTGAATTATTTTGTGCAATGAGAACCGATAAACATTCCCTTCAACTAATGGCTCTTCAGATACGATTGGCGAGCCAGTTTCATCAAACTGGGTTCTTTTAACTCTGGTCGTGCCATTATTATCAATAAACTCGATATGTTGCCTTGTACTCTTGTTTCTTTTTGGAGAAAAGTAAGACGCTATAACTTGAGGCTTATAATCGAATATAGGTTGCTCTTTATGGCATACAAATAAATGTGAATTCGCTAAATCAGATAAAAGCCCATTTCTTTCTATCAACCTTAGATTAGATTCTAGAGAAAAAGTCGGCTTGGTTATCGGTTGCCCATCGTGTATCGCTGTTCCTGCTACGATATCCGACAAATTGAATTTATCGGGTGATAGAGTGTAGTTCGGATGAACAATCAAAGAAGGTAATTTATAATCTGGAAACGCCAAATACGTATCCACTTTTTCAAAACCTTCACCTATAAATTTATTTTCTAGCTCCTTTTTACCAAATGTTATCGGATCTTCATCAGAATAAATGTCATTAATACCCGCCATTATTCCAACACCATGATCTTCCGGCGCGCCAGCAAAGTACTTCAACCCTAATTGGTTCTCAATCGCTACAATCAAGATACCATTAGGTTTAAGATATTGCTTAGCTTTCTGAATAACATGACCTATCGGGTCGTCGCTATCAACGTAAATTTGTGAATATTCTAAAACCCCAATCAAAGTAACAACATCAAATTGCGCTTCAAATTCGAGGTCCTGAATTAAGTCGATAACAACATTTACGTTAGGTAAGTCTCTGCATCGCTCTGCTGCAACTTTTCCTCTATCAATACTTCCCTCGACAGCGACTAAGCTGCTTGCAACTTCGCCTAGATAGCGACTTATAGCACCGCAGCCACAACCCAGCTCTAATACATTTTTGTCTTTTATAAGCCCTTCAAGAGGTTTTAATAGATGATGCCTGTCTGGAGAAAAGTGGTAAGTATTAACCCAGGAAGTACATTCTTTTTGAAGTTCGCTTGAATATATTGAGGTGTCTTTCGCTAAAGATACAATTTCAAACAACGTCTTTTCAATTTCGCTTCCATCTGAGTAGCTATGATCTTTTTGGGAACTCGACAGTAAACACCCGGAATCTTTGACATCATATTTATCTAATTCTAAATCTTTGGGGAAATCTTTTTGCTTTAATATAGCGTTGAACTCTTCAATTTTTTCTTTGATTGACAATTTTAACTTTGGAGCATTGTTTGAAAAAAGGAGAGCTGAATATTCTTCATACTCGAGTAAGAGCAAAGCCAATATTGCTTTTTTAATATTTGAAGTATTCAGAGTTCGTTCACTGTCGAGCAAACACGATTTCAAATTTTCGGAGAAATCCAATAGAAGTTTCGATTTAGGGAACGCATCGAATTCAACTAGTCCCATTAATTCTTTTTCAAATTCTTCTAACATTTTTCACTTTTCATCTTTTAAACTTTCGCAATTAGAAAAATGACGACATAAGATTCTTTAAAAACCACTATAAAACCATGCTAAGACATTAATTAGAAATAATATAATCCAACATATTTTTTAGTAATAGGTCTTTTTCTTCTTCGTTTAATTTAAAGTCTGTCGTTACATTATCGTATTTACTTGAATAGGCTTTTGCTGACCACCATCTGTCGTCTTCTAGCATCTCTGCTTGCAGTTCGGAGGGCATGAAGCGAAGAAGATTTTTATTATCTATCTCAAGAGCGTTGATCAAATTCTCTGCGTATGTCTTTGTTATAACCCAAGGGTTTGGAAAAGCCCCCGGATAGATTTTAGACAACTTTTCATCGACATGCGCACTATGCTCCGATCTTACTTTCGAGAAGTTGAGGAGTAGTTTTATAAGTATAGGTGGGAGACTAACATTACTTCTTTGTTTATTTGATTTGTAACTCGCTACTTCCAAATATTTTTTAAAAAAATCGGCAACAACATCTTTACTATGTAGCCTGACATCTACCTTTGCTACATTTGGAATCTTCTCCCAATTGTTAAGCTGAGATGCCCATGAAATAAAATGCATACCCCAAGCATTTGTGACATCATGTACTGATTTAAATTGACCATTCCAAGCAAACCATTGCCACCAACCAGAGTTCATCCACTCCACCTGAGGTCTAACATACGCAACAACATCAACTGTTATCCCCATTTCCGTAAAAACGTTATTTTTAGTGAAGTCTCCAGCCCTTCTCGCCCAATCTTCTTGGCTAAAAACTGGTATGATTCCCTTTCGGTTATACTCCTCGACTTGCTCCCCTATTTCTCTTAAATTCTTGAGGTCAGCAAAATTGGGGGTGGAAGAGCAATAACCTAAACCATTTTTCTCTGACCGACTTTGAACTTCTTCATCGCTGAGAATTTCTCCATCCTCAGATATTACTAAGTACTTATACGTTCTCTTTTTGGAAAACAGATCTATATTCTGGCATAACGATGCTTGAATAGATGAAGTTCCGGTTTTCCCGAACCCAATATGAAAAACCGCATTAGCCATAATTTCACTCCGACTTATTTTTAAATTTAAATTAATGAGATTGGCTTCGACAAGTATATTTTAACATCATCTAAATTATGATTTTAATCCATCAAATTCTTTAGACTTACTTTTTACATATTCTGTTACGGAGCAATTTATTTCGATATTAAGTGCTAGTTTTAATTTTTCATTAATTAATACATTTTTATCTATATGGGATTTTTCGTTGAATTTAGAAAGATCAATAGTTACGTTCGAGCTAAAGTTTCTATATAGACTTTCTATCAATTGCTTTAAAGATGTGCCCACGCCTGAAGATATATTAAAGACCTCAACTCCATTGATATTATGCTCAATTAGGGCTTTAGTTATAGCAATTAAATCATGTATATGAATGTAATCTCTCGTAGTAGATTCCGGTACTGTAAGTGTAAGAAACTTATCCCTTACATAACAGTTAAGAAGATGTCCAACAAAACCGACCCCGTGTTTAACCCGTTGATTACCTCCATAAGGGTTTGTAACCCTCATTATAACGCCTTTAGGCATTAACTTTTGAATAAGCTCTTCTTGAATACACTTTTGAATTCCATAAGGGGATACAGGGTTAAGAGGGGCATTTTCACTTAATGGCGTCAAACTACTCCCGTATACTGTTCCGCCACTAGAGAAGAATAAATAGCGCTTAGAACTTAAATGCCTTAGTAAATTTTCATAAGATTCTAACGAGCGCTTAATAGTAGACAATGACGCGTTTTGTGTGTTTGGTGGTACATAGCTAACTAAATCTATTACGGTATCTATTTCATTCAAGTTTAGTGATGTATAAGCGTCTTTTTCAGCGACGTCTAGTTGAATATATTGATGGCATTCAACGTTACTAACCTTACTCCGGCTAACTACTGTTACATTGTAGCCACACGCCATCAAATTTGATGCAAGTGAGCCTCCTATGTAACCGTTCCCTCCTAGTAATAGTACTCTTTTCATTTCTGCTTCTCGCTTTCACCTGAAAAGTGCGCTTTAAGTCTTTTATTGTATCTACTGATTTTTCCCATCATTTCTTTGGGAATCTCAACAAGTTTACTACTGTATTTTTGAACTCTCTCAATTTCTTCCATGTGGTCATTAACTTTTGTAACGCTAGAGACGTGACGCCTGTGCAGATTTAGTGAATCTGAAACAAACCCCAGGTTCCCCCTTTGCAACAAGTCAACATATATAAGCCAGTCACCTGCAACTTTATATTCAGAAAGCGTATTCTTTAACTTTCCAATGGACTCCTTAAATGCTATCCGGTTAATAAGAGTACCACTTACATTCGGAATAGTATTTTTAACACAAAGTCCTCTTTTAATTTCATCTTGTCCGCTAACAACAAAATCTTCTTCCCAAAACTCGCCCAAGTCTGCTGTGTATTCTAAATAGTCGTTGCTCAGTAAATTTCCATCTTGATCAATTTGTTTAGACTGGCTAAAAGCAAGTACTAAACCTTTATCTTCAATAAAGAGAGAAGCTAGCTTATCTAGGAAATTAGGGGCTGCTAAATCGTCTGCTTCGGCCATCCAAATCAAATCCCCAGTGGCAAGTTCGACCCCTTTTTCCCATTGTTTAAAAACCGAACCAGAATTTGATTCATTAACAATTAATTTCGCTGGAAAATCTTGTTTATGAAGATATTTTTGAATTACTTCTACGCTGTTGTCAGGTGAATTGTCGTCAAGAATGATAACTTCATAGATCGGGTAATTTTGTTTAAAAATACTTTCTAATCTTTGCTCAATATAGCCAGCATAATTATAATTCGGGACAACTACTGAGACCTTAGGTACATATATATCTAACTTTTCTAACAAATTAAAAATATAATGATGGAATCTGAACTCTTTATCTACAATGGAACTACCAGTAACGGCTAAGGTTCTTGCTTTCGTCTCATCAGTCAACAGAGCTGTAACACAATCCGCGAAAGACCTAACGTCTTCTTTCTGAGCAAGTAAACCACACCCTCTGCTTAATAAATTTTCGAATCCACCACAATCTTTAAACGCAACAATAGGGGTTTCTGCATCTAGAGATTCCAAAACAACAGAAGGGAAAGGGTCTTCTCTTGAAGTCAATGCAAAAATATCTGCACCTGCGTAGTAGATCTGAGGGTTATCAACGTAACCATTTGTCAATATAAAGCGCTCTGTAAATCCAAGCTTTTCTGCAATCTCAAGACTCTGTGAAACAAGCGCACCATCTTGATGCCCGACCCAAATAGCGAATAAGCTCTCGTGCTTTTTAAACAGTTCGCATGCCGCCTGCACAAATAAATCAAACCCTTTTCGATAGTCCGCATAAGCAACGTTAACCATTATTTGTGCGTCGGCAGGAAGATTATATTGCTCAATAAGTTTCTGTTTGCAGTTTAGTTTTGTTTCTCCTTTACGGAGTATACTTGTTTGAAAAAGACCTTGTGGCGTTATACTCCAATCATCTAAGTTTTGTCCTGAAAACAATTCAAAACCATCTTTCACTTGATGAGCAGGAAAAATCACCTCATCAGAATACTTAATAATATCAGATACTTGCTCATGCAAATTGTACTGAGATAGAACTTTAGGAAGTTCATGTATAAGGTTTATTTGAGCAAAACCAGCTTTATTTAAGAATGGAGAAATAGCTCCAGATACCGCTGTGTTAACAATAGCTTTGTCGACGCCGCTGTTTTTAAGCTCTTCTAAAATAGCTTCAACTTTTTCTTGTGAGTCAATATGCAAGTGAACTTGGGTTACATTCCCGTATTTTCTAAATTTAGGGATTAAACTACCTTCACCTAAAACGAGAATCTCCACTCTGAAATTAAAGTTCTCAGACAGCTCCCTTGCCATGTTTAAACATAAGACTTGAGCGCCATGAGGATGTGCATCATGGCTAACTAAGAGAATACTACTCTTCTTTTTTAATATCGCTTCATGAGCATTTTTTAGCGCTTGTAACCACGCATAGCCATATTTCTGGTCTGGCTCTAGGTGCGCCCCTTCAGCCCATTCATTCCAAGCATTTACAAATACAATCTCTTCATCTTTACTTTTTGCTGTTCGCTTAACTTCAGCAAATGCTCTTACTGCATTCTGTTCGAACAATAGAGGGCAGCTGTTCTGAAAAACTGTTCCCTTATTCTTTTTTCGAGCGGTATTATCCCAAGATGGCGTAATACCTCTGAACAATGTATATCCCGGATCTTGATACTGTTCACTACGCTCCATGAACACTCTCCAGTCATACACTGTGGACTGAAAATCTTCGACTACAGGACTTTGAAACTCTGTGATATTTGGTGGATTACTTTTATTTGGTGGAAACTCAACGGCACCATCGAAATCATATTCTTCTGGTGGTACTGACTCAAAAGACTGAGGATAAGCTAGATAAATTTCGCCAACGCCATTCTCACGACACCAATTTCTCCAGCGTTTTGCCGTGGCTTTCATATCGGGGAAAAGATTGGGACGATAAATCATTAGAAGAGGCTTACCGTTTATTCTAATGTACCGCTCATCTTTGAGGTATTTTGACGTATTTTTTATGAACGCAATGTCATCTTCTGGAGAATAATCTTGTACCATAAGAAGATCATTATCTAAACCATCCCAACGCCGACTCCAATTCTCATTTGCCCAACACACACAAAACGGTAGGTCTAGCGACTTATCTGCTAGCATGTTGTCTAAAGGTTGCTCTAAAAGTCTTTGACCGGAGAACCAATAGAGATAATAGCAAAAACCCTCAATACCGTACTGCTTCGCAAGCTCAATTTGCTTTCGCTGAGTTTCTTTATTCAGTAGGTTATAGTAGCCAAGAAAGTCATCAGGAACATGCGGTTGATAATGGCCTTCGAATTGTGGTTTTGCTGGCTGAACGTTAGTCCATTCTGTAAAACCCTCTCCCCACCATTCGTCATTTTCTGGAATTGCATGAAATTGTGGCAAATAGAAGCATATCGTTCTTACCGCTTTAGCTACACAGGCGTCGTCTGAAGGTAAACGCTCTATATACTCGACAGGTGCAACTTCATAAGGCGAGTCATATGGCTTTGGAAATGCTTCTCTTCCTTCGAACCTTCCATTTCCGACATAATGCAAAAATGGATTAACACCAGCTTGTGCAACATCTGGGTTATGTTTTAAATAGAACTCAGTATCGAATTGTTTTGAAGGATTACGTTTCTGTTCAATACCCTCTGTAAGAAAGTTCTCAAGTAGATTATCAGCGCCATTCAAGACGTCATAATATTGTGAAAGGTAATATTCGGCGTCAAAAAGTTTTGATTCTAATATTTGTTCAAAATAATAACTTTCCAAAGATTCTGGCTTTACTAACGTTAAACGAGGATCATTTTTATCTATTACAAATTTTTCTCTAACCGTATTTCCAAAGCGGTCTTTTTTTATTGTACGATTCAATGCTGTAGTAGATGAGCTTTTCGTTTTGAGGCGTTCCGTATATTCAATTACCAATTCCAGGCTTTCATAAAGGTTCGAAAAAACTTGCTGAGCTTGTTTGTAAAGTGCCAACGCTCCATCGAAGTCATTCTTATTAAAAAGAATATTAGCTTCACGTAATGTATTTTTTTCCATGTTAGTAAACTGCCTAAATCTATTTTACTTAGAGTCAAATGACACGAGCTTTTGAATAAGCTCTATTTGAGACTCGAGCCTAATTCCAGTTCGCTTCAACGATTCGTACATCTCTTGAAGTTCTTCATTTTTCTTACTTTCCTCTTTTAGCTTCCTATCAAGCTCTTCTGACCTTTTCATCAAATGTGTATATTCGGTGAATATTGGATTTGGTATGAAGTGAATCCAGTCGTATCCGTTAAAACTTTCTCCTCTTGAAAAAGGTACGAAACCATTGGATATCAAATACTGCTCAACAAGTTCTTTTGACTCACCTTGCTCTGTATATTGAGGAACTTTCCAAACTATAATTTCATCAATATCTCTTAAGGCGTCTTCACTTGATAGGAGATTTAAGAGGTCTATTTGAGAATCAGGTATATCTATAATAAGTGTTTTCGTATCGGCATCTGTAAAAAAAGCCTGCACAATATCTAGCACACTTTTAGTATAAGTTTCCCGCCTTTTTTCAACTTCTAAGCCTGGGAAATCTGACAAAAAATACTTATCACTATTAAGTGATGATAATTCAGGAATGTTAGTTTCTTTGAATATAGATAGACATTCGTCGATTGATACGACTATTTGCTGATAAGAACCTTGTAAATTTTCTGGAATTGACAATTCTTCCAGACTTCTTGCATCTATGAGTAACACATTTTCAAAATGAGCGTTTAAATACTTTAAACCCTCGCAATCTCCACATCCAAGCCACAATAACTTATTCACTGACATACCACTAACCTTTAACTTTTTCTTTTATCAGCAAGCATTTTGGGAGATGGAACACGGCCTTCTCTCTTTCCGCACTTAATATAGTGTAATAAGGGATTGACCTCAGCCTCTGCAACATCAGGATAACGCTCTAAATACCAATTGCCGTCGAAATTAGGACCAGGTAGACGACCTTCTTCTGCCCCCGCAATCAGATAATGTTGAGCAGGGTCTACATTGGCTTCCTGCACGTCATTATAAGTTTCTAGGTACCAATCAAAATCGAAGTATTCACTGGTTGCTATGAGAGCTATGTCTGCCTTCACAGACTCAGATATTTTGCTTTTACTGAGTTTAGATTTTAGATTTTTTAGTAGCCTACTGCCTTTCCAAAATGGCGAGGATTGAATCAACTCAAGCTCTCTATTTGTACAAAAAACATTATAACGTAATGAACTATATTTATGAGTCAATTCGGCATTTCTTGTTTTTAACCTCGTTAGCTCACGCTCAAGAACTTTTTGTTTTGCAATGGCTTGCTTTTTATCCTTTTCTGTTTGTTCGGTTAGTGAACCATACAAAAGAGACAGATTCATTTGTTCTTCGTTTACATCTAATATTTTTGTTGCCAACACATTATTTTCTTTTTCTAATTCACCGTTTAGTGTTGTTAACTTCGCTATCTCTGATGACTTATCATTGCAATATTTCTGTAATTTTTGTGTTTCATCTATTGAACTGTCTAGTGCTTTCTGAATAGAAGCTTTTTCACTTTCAATTTCACGGTTCAACGTTGTTAGTTTTGCTACTTCTATTGACTTAGCCTCATAAAGTTCCTGTAACTTTTGAATTTCACTTATCGAACTGTCTAAAGCTTTTTGAGCATATGTTTTCTCACATTCAAGTTCACTATTCAATGTTATCGAACTTTCCAACTCTAGGACCTTTGTATCATAGAGCTTTTGTAACTTTTGATTTGCTATTTTTGAATTATCAAATGCTTGTTGGATAGATGCCTTTTCACTCTCAAGCTTTTTTAATGTGTTCAGTAATTGATCGTTTTCTTCGTTAAGCGCAGCAATTTTTTTTGAATATTTACTTTCAATCTGCGATTCCTTCAAAGCAAACTCTTGATACTTCTCTACTAGCGATTCTTGAAGCACTTGTATTTGATGAATTGCTCGCTTGTGATCTTTTTGAAGGTCTACCTGATACGTAACCTGCTCTTTCAATTCTTGATCAACGACAGAATACTGGTTTTCTAACTCTTTATAATTATGAGTTAGTTGTTCTAAACATTTAGACTTCTCGTGGAGAAGGGCGATTGATGATTCAATATCGGAAGACCCTCCGTAATTTGAATTAATTAAGAGAGAATCGTTTATAAATTCAAGCTCAGATTGGATGTCGTTTTCTGATATCTGAATTTCCTCTACAAATTGAGAGATTGCAGAGAGAGTTCCAACCCTTTTCTTCAATGACTTATTTTTACTAATAAAGTACTCAGATAACATCCTTTCCAAACAGTTACTTTTACTAGAAAAAGAAACTTTATATGAAACACGATTTATTGCGGGTTTGAATTCTTCTTCTGTAACTAATGATATACCAAGGCATATCAAAGTGGCTTTATTTCTTTTCTTTAAATCAGATATTTCGTTTGAGAGAGTTTCGTAATAAGAAATAACCTTAGAACGCAGACTTAAGTTAAAAAGACAATAAGACAATAACGAACTTAAAGTTGGATAGAATATATAGCTATTAGCCTCACAGTGTTCAATTGTGAGTTCTTGTAAGAGTTCAACATTCGCAATTTTCTCGTCACTTCTTTTTATAGAAACTGTCGCAGGACCTAGTGAACTCTCTAATTCAGCTGGATAGTAGAAATAAAACACATTCGCTTCCTGTTTTTGTGCTTGTTTATTGTTGTGATCTTAAAACTAACTCGCGATCTCCAGTTAACCAACTGATAGAGTAGGTATCGCAGGTATTATAAGACTTAATGACTTCAATCTTATCACCTAATAACTTACACTTTTAGTCAAAATGTACGAATTTTTTTATTTATCAAGAAATGTTCTGAGCATCTAAATCAAAACACTTTTCTTAGAGAATTTTTCTCATATTCGGCTGGCGACAGATCATCATTAGCATAGGAAGTCGTTCTAAGTTGTAATAACGCATATATGCGGTTATATCCATCATCATGTGCTCACGCGTTAGTTGTGGTACTTTCAGCTGCCAATCATGTGTTAAACTGTCGAAGAACCTTTCTACAAAGGCATTATCCCAGCAGGTGCCTAAATCCCCCATATTAGCGTGGATACCGTTGTAGCTCAGTAAGCGGCGATAACGTTTACTGGTATATTTTGAGAGTTTATCACTTTAGGTGGAAGGCGTAAGTGGTAGGCTACAGCACCACAGTAATTGAGTAAGGCAGTGACATTGTAATTAACGCGTTGTGTCAAAGCTTGGCCTAGCTATACTGTGACCTGTTTATTCCTATACTCAATCACCTCAAAGCCTTCCTCGCAAAGCCTTTTTCTCAGCTTCCTTTAGCATAAGAGCGCTGGCTTTTTTAAGAACGCTTTTTCCATCCTCAGCTATTTATTTTGCTTACGAAGCTTCACCGATTCAGCGCGTTCACCCTCTGTTAAACTCTCTCCTGACAGCTCACCTTTATACTTAGCCTTCCAGTTATAAAGTAGCTTGTCTGTTATACCCAAAGACGCTGCCGCCTTAGAAACGCCATAACCTTACTCGGTTACCATTGCTACAACTTCTTGCTTAAACACAGCCTTATAGCTTCTGTTTGTTCGTCTTGTCATTTAACACTTCAATAATTGGAGTATATTCCATTATTAAAATGTCCAATTTAATTAGAGCAGAACTATGAATTAGGGCTGAAAACAAAAAACCCGGCCTAAGCCGGGTTTTTCTTCAACGCTAAACTGCTAATAGCAGCTAGGTCTTATTCTTCAGTTGCTTCAACTGCTTCTTCTGCAGCTTCAACTACTGGACGATCTACAAGCTCTACGAAAGCCATAGGTGCGTTGTCACCTGCACGGAAACCGCATTTAAGAATACGAGTGTAACCGCCTGGACGAGCTTCGTAACGTGGACCAAGCTCGTTGAACAATTTACCTACTACTTCTTTATCACCAGTGCGAGCCATAGCTAGACGACGATTTGCAACGCTGTCTTGCTTAGCCATAGTGATTAGAGGCTCGATTACGCGACGTAATTCTTTCGCTTTTGGTAACGTCGTTTTGATCACTTCGTGCTTAACCAAAGAACTTGCCATGTTTTTGAACATAGCTTGACGATGGCTGCTGTTGCGATTCAACTGACGACCACTCTTACGATGGCGCATAGTTTTATCCTTCTCTACAAATCAGTTTGTTATAAACCTGATTAATCTTTCTCAGCGATGCTCTCTGGTGGCCAATTTTCCAGGCGCATGCCCAGAGAAAGACCGCGAGAGGCTAACACGTCTTTGATTTCAGTTAGCGATTTCTTACCAAGGTTAGGAGTCTTCAACAACTCAACCTCAGTACGCTGAACCAGGTCACCAATATACTGGATAGCTTCTGCTTTCAAACAGTTTGCAGAACGTACCGTTAGTTCAAGGTCATCAACCGGACGTAACAGAATAGGATCGAATTCAGGCTTCTCTTCTTTCTGCTCTGGTTCAGACATGTCACGTAATTCAACAAACGCATCAAGCTGTTCAGCTAAGATGGTTGCACTACGACGGATGGCTTCTTCAGGATCTAAAGTACCATTCGTTTCCATGTCAATAATCAGTTTGTCCAGATCTGTACGTTGTTCTACACGTGCAGACTCAACAGAGTATGCAATGCGTTCTACAGGGCTGTACGAAGCGTCTACTAATAAACGACCAATTGGACGATCATCTTCTTCAGAGGAACGACGTGCTGACGCAGGAACATAACCACGGCCCATTTCTACCTTAACGCGCATGCTGATTTCAGCTTCGCCAGTCAAAGTACAAATTACGTGATCAGGATTTACGATTTCAACATCACCATCGTGTTGAATATCACCAGCAACAACAGGGCCAGCGCCAGATTTCACTAGTGTCAGGGTCGCTTCAGTTTTACCTTCTAAGCGAACCGCTAAACCTTTTAGATTTAGCAAGATTTCAATGACATCTTCCTGAACACCTTCTTTGGTGCTGTACTCGTGCAATACGCCATCAATTTCTACCTCAGTCACTGCACAGCCTGGCATAGACGACAGTAAAATACGGCGTAAGGCGTTACCTAAAGTGTGGCCAAAACCACGCTCTAGAGGTTCCAAAGTTACTTTGGCACGAGTAGGAGAAACGTTTTCGATCTCTACTAATCTCGGTTTTAGGAATTCAGTCACAGAACCCACAATGCTTCCTCTTTAGTTAGCTTTACTTAGAGTAAAGTTCGACGATCAACTGTTCGTTAATTTCGGCAGACAAGTCAGTTCTTTCCGGAACGCGCTTGAACGTACCTTCCATTTTGTTGCTGTCTACTTCAATCCAGGTTGGCTTCTCGCGTTGTTCAGCCAATTCCAAAGCAGCCGCGATACGCGCTTGCTTTTTAGCTTTTTCACGAACAGAAACCACGTCTTCGGCAGTAACGTTAAATGATGGAATGTTTACCACTTGGCCATTAACCATAATAGCTTTGTGGCTAACTAGCTGACGTGCTTCTGCACGAGTGCTAGCAAATCCCATACGGTATACTACGTTATCAAGACGCTGCTCTAGAAGTTGCAACAAGTTTTCACCAGTGTTGCCTTTTAGACGTGCAGCTTCTTTATAGTAGTTGCGGAATTGTTTTTCCAATACGCCATACATACGACGTACTTTTTGCTTTTCACGCAACTGAACACCGTAGTCAGACAAACGGCCACGACGGGCACCATGCTGACCAGGAGCTGTATCGATTTTACATTTAGAATCGATTGCGCGAACGCCACTTTTAAGGAACAAATCTGTACCTTCGCGGCGGCTAAGTTTGAGTTTAGGACCCAAATATCTTGCCATGATCTTTCTCCAACTGTCCGTCGATTAAACGCGACGTTTTTTCGGTGGACGACAACCGTTGTGAGGGATAGGCGTCACATCGGTAATGTTTGTGATCTTGTAACCAGTGGCGTTAAGCGCACGGATCGCAGACTCACGGCCTGGACCTGGACCTTTAACGAACACTTCAAGGTTCTTAAGACCGTATTCTTGTGCAGCAACACCTGCACGCTCAGCAGCAACCTGTGCAGCAAATGGGGTAGATTTACGTGAACCACGGAAACCAGAACCACCAGAAGTTGCCCAAGCAAGTGCGTTGCCTTGACGGTCTGTGATAGTCACAATTGTGTTGTTGAAAGACGCATGGATATGAGCCATACCGTCTGCAACCTGACGTTTTGCGCGCTTACGCGTGCTACGAGATGGTGCTTTAGCCATAACTAATCTCCTCGCTTACTTCTTAATTGGCTTACGAGGACCTTTACGGGTACGCGCATTAGTTTTAGTGCGCTGACCACGTAGAGGCAAGTTACGACGGTGGCGGATACCACGGAAGCAACCCAGGTCCATCAAACGTTTGATGCTCATTGAAACTTCACGACGTAGGTCACCTTCAACAGTGAATAACGCCACTTGTTCACGAAGCTTCTCAATAGTAGCTTCATCAAGCTCTTTGATTTTTGTATCTTCTGCAACACCAGCGCCTGCACAGATGCTTTTCGCACGTGTAGGACCGATACCGTAGATCGCTTGGATAGCGATTACAGCATGCTTGTGCTCAGGAATGTTAATGCCAGCGATACGGGCCATTAACAGCACTCCTCTAATTATTATCGACGACCTAAAAAGCCCGATAGGATACTTACTCGTCGACTAAATTGCAAATAAAGGTGATTAAGTCGTTGCACTGAAAGCCGGACCTGTTGTCAGGACCGGCTTACAGATTTTACAATTTATTCACCGCTGAGTAGATTAGCCTTGCCTTTGCTTATGCTTAGGGTCAGAGCTGCAAATCACTCGCACAACACCGTTGCGCTTGATGATTTTACAGTTACGGCAAATCTTCTTTACTGATGCACGAACTTTCATTACATCACTCCGTAGTAGGCTTATCTTAGCGGCCGTAGCCTTTAAGATTCGCTTTCTTCAGAACAGACTCATATTGACTAGACATCAAATGGGTCTGCACCTGCGCCATAAAGTCCATGATAACTACCACAATAATCAGTAGTGAAGTACCACCGAAATAGAACGGAACGTTCCAGGCAATCAACATAAACTCAGGCACTAAACAAATAAAGGTTATGTACAGTGCGCCAGCCAAAGTTAAGCGAGTCATTACCTTATCGATATAACGCGATGTTTGTTCACCTGGACGGATACCAGGAATGAACGCACCAGACTTCTTCAGGTTATCTGCTGTATCACGTGGGTTGAAAACCAACGCAGTATAGAAGAAGCAGAAGAAAATAATAGCTGCTGCATACAACATCACGTAAGCAGGTTGACCAGGAGATAACATCATTGAGATGTCCTGCAACCATGCTGTTGATTCATTTTGTCCAAACCAGCCAGCAATTGTGCCTGGGAACAAAATAATGCTAGAAGCGAAAATGGGAGGGATGACACCAGCCATGTTAACTTTAAGCGGTAAATGAGAGCTCTGTGCCGCAAAAACTTTACGACCTTGCTGACGTTTTGCGTAGTTTACCACAATACGACGCTGAGCGCGCTCTACAAATACAACTAAATAAGTTAGGCCAAGTACAATGACACCAACCAACAACAAGAACAACAAGCTAATGTCGCCTTGTCTCGCTTGTTCCGCTGTCTGACCCATCGCTGTAGGCAGACCGGCAACAATACCAGCAAAAATCAAGATAGAGATACCGTTACCGATACCTCTTTCGGTAATTTGCTCACCCAACCACATCAAGAACATAGTTCCCGTGACTAGGCTCACTACCGCCGTAAAATAGAATCCTAAGCCAGGATTAACCACCAAACCTGTGATCAAGTTAGGCAAGCCTGTTGCGATACCAATAGATTGGAATGTCGCGAGTACCAACGTCAGATAACGCGTATATTGCGTGATCTTACGACGGCCAGCTTCACCTTCCTTTTTCAGCTCCATCATGGGTGGATGAACCACCGAGAGCAACTGCATGATAATCGATGCAGTGATGTATGGCATAATCCCTAAAGCCAGAACTGATGCACGCTCAAGCGCACCACCGGAGAACATGTTGAACATTTCAACGATGGTACCTTTCTGCTGCTCGAACAATTCGGCAAGCACCGCAGCATCAATACCAGGAATAGGGACATAAGAGCCCAGCCGGAATACTACGATCGCACCAAGTACGAACCACAATCTTGCTTTAAGCTCACTCAGACCATTTTTAGCGCCTGAATCCAATCCTGGTTTAGCCATTTAGCTTATTCCTCTACTTTACCGCCGGCAGCTTCAATAGCTTCTTTAGCGCCTTTTGTAACCTTCAACCCGCTAACTGTTACAGCGCGTGATACTTCACCGCTCTTAACTACTTTAACGAACAACATTTCTTTCTTAACAAGACCTGCTGCTTTCAAAGTATCAAGAGTTACAGTATCACCCTCTACCTTAGCGATTTCAGTCAACGTTACTTGGTCAGTAACAAAGCTCTTACGAGATGTAAAACCGAATTTAGGTAGACGACGCTGGATAGGCATCTGACCACCTTCAAATCCTGGCTTAACAGAACCGCCTGAACGGCTTTTCTGACCTTTGTGACCACGGCCACCAGTTTTACCAAGACCTGAACCGATACCACGGCCAAGACGCTTACCGCTGTTTTTAGCTCCTGGTGCAGGAGCAATCGTGTTTAAACGCATGTCTTACTCCTCCACAATCTCAACCATGTACGATACACGGTTGATCATGCCACGAACTGCAGGGGTGTCTTCCAACTCACGAACATGGTTGATTTTACGAAGACCTAGGCCTTTAAGCGTTGCTTTGTGCTTTGGCAAACGGCCAATCGCACTTTTAATTTGCTTTACTTTAATCGTTGCCATGTCGAATTACCCCAAAATTTCTTCTACAGACAATCCACGTTTTGCAGCAATACCCGCTGGAGAATTCATCTCAGTCAGCGCGTTAACTGTTGCACGAACAACGTTAATTGGGTTTGTAGAGCCGTAACATTTTGAAAGTACGTTCTGCACACCAGCTACTTCAAGTACTGCACGCATCGCACCACCGGCAATAATACCAGTACCTTCAGATGCAGGCTGCATGTAAACTTTAGAGCCAGAGTGACGACCTTTAATAGGGTGCTGCAATGTGTGACCGTTAAGGTCAACATTTACCATGTTGCGACGAGCTTTTTCCATCGCTTTTTGGATAGCAGCAGGCACTTCACGTGCTTTACCGTAACCAAAACCAACACGGCCATTGCCGTCACCAACTACTGTCAGTGCGGTGAAGCTGAAAATACGACCACCTTTAACCACTTTAGATACGCGGTTAACGGCAATCAATTTTTCAAGCATATCACCTGTTTGAACTTCTTGTTTAGCCATTATTCTTCACTCCTAGAACTGAAGACCAGCTTCGCGAGCTGCATCAGCTAATGCTTTAACGCGACCGTGGTATTTGAAACCGCTGCGATCGAAAGCAACAACTTTAATGCCTTTCTCGATTGCACGTTCAGCAATAGCTTTACCTACTGCTGCTGCCGCTTCAGTGTTACCAGTTGACTTAAGCTCTGTTGCCAATGCTTTTTCAACGGTAGAAGCTGCCGCCAACACTTCAGAACCGCAAGGAGCGATTAGCTGAGCGTAAATATGGCGAGGTGTACGGTTTATAACCAGGCGATGCGCGGCCAGTTCACGAATCTTAGCGCGTGCGCGAGTTGCGCGACGCAAGCGAGCTGTTTTCTTATCCATCGGATCACCCACCTACTTTTTCTTAGCTTCTTTACGACGTACATTTTCGTCAGCATAACGAACACCTTTACCTTTATAAGGCTCTGGTGGACGGTACGCGCGAATGTTCGCCGCAACTTGACCAACTACCTGCTTATCCGCGCCTTTGACGAGGATTTCAGTTTGGGTCGGAGTTTCAACTGTGATACCTGCAGGCATTTCATACACTACAGGATGAGAGAAACCTAGCGTTAGGTTAAGTTTGCTACCTTGTGCTTGAGCACGGTAACCAACACCTAGCAACTGAAGCTTTTTCTCAAAACCTTGAGATACACCGATAACCATAGCGTTAAGAAGTGCGCGAGCTGTACCAGCTTGTGCCCAAGCGTCAGCGAAACCTTCACGAGGAAGTGCTTTAACTTGGTTTTCTTCTTGTACTACTTCTACTGCGTCGTTAAAAACGCGAGTTAGTGTACCTTTACTACCTTTAATCGTGACTTCTTGACCTGAGATAGAAACTTCTACACCAGATACAACGTCAACAGGGGCTTTTGCTACTCGTGACATTTCAACTCCTCCGATTACGCTACATAACCGATGATCTCACCGCCCATGCCTGCTTTACGCGCAGCACGGTCAGTCATCACACCTTTAGAAGTTGACACGATAGCAACACCCAAACCACCCATAACCTTTGGAAGCTCATCTTTCTTTTTATAGATGCGCAGACCAGGGCGGCTCACACGTTCGATAGTGTCAATAACTTGCTTACCTTCGAAGTACTTAAGAGTAACTTCAAGAGTAGGCTTAACGTCACCAGATACAGTTACGTCAGTGATATAACCTTCAGCTTTCAATACTTCAGCGATTGCAACGCGAAGCTTTGAAGAAGGCATAGTCACAGAAACTTTCTGTGCCATCTGGCCGTTACGGATGCGGGTAAACATATCCGCGATAGGATCTTGCATGCTCATTATCAGCTACTCCTTACCAGCTGGCTTTTTTCAAGCCAGGGACTTCACCGCGCATCGCTGCTTCACGCAACTTGATACGGCTAAGACCGAACTTACGTAGGAAACCATGTGGACGGCCAGTTACGCGGCAGCGATTTTGCTGACGAGATTTTGAACTGTCACGTGGCAATGATTGTAGCTTAAGAACAGCATCCCAACGCTCTTCTTCAGAGGCGTTAACATCGCTGATAATCGCTTTTAGAGCGGCGCGCTTTTCAGCGTATTTAGCTACTAGCTTAGTACGCTTAGCTTCACGAGCCTTCATTGATTCTTTTGCCATAACCCTACACCTTATTTTCTGAATGGGAAGTTAAATGCATTCAACAATGCACGAGCTTCATCATCAGTGTTTGCGCTGGTAGTGATAGTGATATCCATACCGCGAACTTTATCTACCTTATCGAAATCGATTTCAGGGAAGATGATTTGTTCACGCACACCCATGCTGTAGTTTCCACGACCGTCAAAAGACTTAGCATTTAAGCCACGGAAGTCACGGATACGTGGAATTGCAATTGAGATTAAACGCTCAAGGAATTCCCACATACGCTCGCCGCGCAGGGTTACTTTACAGCCAATCGGATAACCTTCACGGATTTTAAAACCCGCTACAGATTTACGTGCAACTGTAACAATTGGTTTTTGACCAGCGATTGCAGCCATATCAGCTGTCGCGTGCTCAAGAACTTTTTTGTCAGCAACTGCTTCACCCAAACCCATGTTTAGAGTGATTTTTTCAATCCGAGGGACTTGCATGACGCTTTTGTATCCGAACTGCTTAGCAAGCTCAGCTACTACTGTTTCTTTATAGAAATCATGCAGTTTCGCCATCGTACTCTCCAATTAATTAAACAAGTTCGCCGTTAGACTTGAAGAAACGTACTTTCTTCTCATCTTCGAAACGGAAACCAACGCGATCTGCTTTACCCGTTGCAGGGTTAACAATCGCAACATTAGAAACGTCTACTGATGCTTCCTTCTCAATGATTCCACCTTCAACACCCATGTGTGGGTTAGGTTTCTGGTGTTTCTTGACAAGGTTTACACCTTCAACGATCACACGGCCTTCAGACGTTAGGACTTTAAGGACTTTGCCTTGTTTGCCTTTGTCTTTGCCCGCCAATACGACTACTTCATCATCACGACGAATTTTATTAGCCATTATTGTGACTCCTTATAGTACCTCTGGGGCCAATGAGATGATTTTCATGAAGTTATCACTTCTCAACTCACGGGTTACCGGGCCAAAGATACGCGTACCAATTGGTTGCTTGTTGTTGTTCAACAACACAGCTGCGTTATTGTCGAAACGGATGACTGAGCCATCTGCGCGACGAACGCCTTTTCTAGTACGCACCACCACTGCATTCAGTACGTCACCTTTTTTAACTTTACCGCGAGGAATTGCTTCCTTAACAGTAACTTTGATGATGTCACCGATATGTGCATAACGGCGATGCGAGCCACCAAGAACCTTAATACACTGAACCCTGCGAGCGCCGCTGTTATCGGCAACATCCAGGTTAGTTTGCATTTGGATCATGTTAGTGCTCCGCTGTTAATTACGACTCTCATTGAGTCACTAAAGCTTGTAAAAACAATCAAATTGATTATTTTTAGGTCATACCCCGACAAAAAGGGCGCGAAACTATAACAGAAATTTGCGGTAGAAGGTAGGGGTATTATGAATTATTTTTAAACAAATTGCTGTTATGAGGCGATGTAGCAAAAAGGGGACTAGTTGAAGTTAAGATCGCCGCCTGTAGAAGCGCGGAATATACCATAGGGTGCGTTATCTACCAATAAAAAAGCCGCTGTTCAAAGCCTGTCTCTTGATCACAAGTCAGCCTCAAGAGAACGGGCCAAATCGTAACCTTCAAGGATGGTTTGTAGTTTGAACCATCCTTCCCATAGGGCTTTTATTGACGCCTTG